>JAAYWY010000018.1 GCA_012516165.1 Bacillota bacterium | reverse complement strand
TAGTGTGTCTTACGGGGGAGCTCTTTGTTCCCAGTGCCGCGCAGGTGATGGCGATGCCTTTTCTGTTACTGGCGGTACGCTAGCTACTCTAAATTACCTGCTGAAAACACCATTTAATCAAGCTAAGAAACTACGAGTTCCGTTAGCAATGCGCGGTGAGCTGAAGGCCATTACGGTAAATTGCGTGAGGGCTCAGTTAGGGCGCGATATTAACTCGGCGTCGTTCTTGGCTCTGGTGCAGGAGACAACCGAAAGGGTATAATGTAAAGCCTAAAAAGTTGTGGCTGCCTGGGCTGGCTAGCAGGGAGCGCCGATACCCACAAGCCAAGGCAGTGGGACATTGACAGGCAGCACAAGATTTGCTACATTATCTATAATCTGATATGGTAGCAGTGAAGGGAAATGGCATCGACAATGCTTTTTTCAGAGAGCAGGGAGGGTGCAAACCTGCAAGCATAGCGGTGACCAGGGGGTCCCGGAGCAAGATATCAGATGGCACAAAGGGGGCCGTTTACAACGCGGCCAAACAGGGTGGAACCGCGGGAGAAGTCTCGTCCCTGGCTCAGGGCGGGGCTATTTTTATTCGGCTAAGTCCGAAAAAGCCTAAGGCCATATTGCCAAAAGGAGGGATCACAGTGAACTTTCAAGAGATCATACTGAAACTACAAGAATTTTGGGCCCACCAAGGCTGCGTGTTGCAGCAGCCGTACGATGTAGAAAAAGGGGCTGGTACCATGAACCCGGCCACTTTCCTCCGTACGCTGGGACCGGAACCCTGGGCTGTAGCTTATGTAGAGCCTTCGCGTCGGCCCAACGATGGTCGCTATGGTGAAAACCCTAACCGCTTGTATCAACACCATCAGTTCCAGGTGATTAACAAACCATCGCCTGACAATATCCAAGACCTATATCTGGACAGCTTGAAGGCGCTGGGTATTGATCCTTTAGAGCATGATATCCGTTTTGTAGAGGACAACTGGGAATCGCCAACACTAGGTGCTTGGGGATTGGGTTGGGAAGTTTGGCTCGATGGAATGGAAATTACTCAATTTACGTATTTCCAACAGGTTGGCGGCCTAGACGCTCGCCCCGTATCATCGGAGATAACTTACGGCCTAGAACGGATTGCCATGTTTATTCAAGGAAAGGATAATGTGTTTGATGTAAAATGGGTAGACGATATTACCTATGGTGATATTTTCCACCAGTTCGAAGTGGAACACTCTCGTTACAATTTTGAAGACTCAGATCCAGACACTTTATTTATGCTATTTGATACTTACGAACGGACGGCTAACGAGCTGTTAGCCAAAGACTTGGTCTTACCAGCCTACGACTATATTCTTAAGTGTTCTCATACCTTTAATCTATTGGATGCACGGGGGGCTATTAGTGTTACCGAGCGCACTAGTTACATCGGACGGGTGCGTGTTCTGGCCAGAAAATGTGCTCAGGCCTATGTAGATAAACGTGAACAGTTAGGCTTCCCCTTGCTTAAGCGAAAGGAGGCAGCAGTATGAGCCGGGATTTAGTGTTGGAAATCGGCTGTGAAGAGATACCGGCTCGCCTTATGCCGGATACCCTGAACCAACTGAAGGAACTAGCCACGGATAAATTTCAGGTTATGCGCTTAAGCTATACGGAAATTGAGACGCTAGTGACACCGCGGCGGCTAGTTTTGGTAGTGAGAAATCTGGCCGAAGAAACAGCCTCCTACGAATACGCGGTAAAAGGGCCACCGGCTAAAGTAGCCTATGACGCAGCGGGCCAGCCGACTCGTGCTGCCCAGGGGTTTGCTAAAAGCCAGGGGGTTGAACTTTCTGCCCTAACAGTGCGTACCGTAGAAGGGGGCGAGTATGTTTTTGCTACCAAACGCGAACATGGTCGCCCTGTCCAGCAGGTACTGACCGAAGTGCTGCCAGCTTTAGTGCGTGCTTTGGCTTTTCCCAGGCCTATGCGCTGGGGAAACCGAGAGATCAAATTTGT
>JAAYWY010000138.1 GCA_012516165.1 Bacillota bacterium | reverse complement strand
TGGGAGGATTTTCTTCGGCCATTGTGGGTGTTATAACCGGGAGCTATTTTGGCAGCCTTCCCATAATGCCACCGATTTGGTTTAGCCCAGTGGATGATCCGTTAAAAATGCTGGTGGTAGCCATGGCCCTTGGTGTGGTGCAAATTTACACCGGCATGATCATTAACATGGTACCCCAGATCAAGCAGGGACAAGTTATAGACGGTCTTTTGGATCAGGGGTTATGGTTGGTGTTTCTCACGGGGTTAATTATGCTGCTGGCAGGGAGCCAGATGCCAGCTTTAGCTCAAGCAGCCCGTGTTCTGGCTGGCATAGGCGGCATTGGCTTAATCCTAACTCAAGGCCGTGCCGAAAAAAATATCATTAAGCGACTCCTTTCTGGTATAGTTAGTCTCTATGGTATCAGTGGTTATTTATCGGACGTGTTGTCCTACTCACGTTTACTGGCCCTGGGCATGGGGACATCGGTTATTGGTATGGTTATCAATAACATGGTGGGCATGGCTGCTGAAGGCGGTGCCATTGGTATGGTGCTGGGGGCGTTGATTTTTGTAGCTGGTCACGCTTTTAACCTTATTATTAACGTGATGGGGGCCTATGTCCACGCCAGCCGTTTGCAGTATGTAGAGTTTTTTACTAAGTTTTACGAGAGCGGAGGCAGAAGCTTCGCGCCCTTTAGGATTGCAACCAAGTATATTGACCTTGAACTGGAAGAAAGGGAGGCTTAAAGGTAATGGAAGGCATTTTCTTAGCTCTGTTGGGGGCAGCATTAGCGGTGGCGCTGCCAGGTGTTGGGTCAGCCATTGGTGTTGGGCTGGTAGGTGAAGCAGCAACGGGATTGGTCACAGAACAACCGGAGCGTTTTGGTCAGACACTTCTTTTGCAGGCTATTCCTGGTACCCAGGGTATTTATGGTTTGTTGTCTGGTTTCCTTATTATGATTAAAATTGGAGTATTTTCCGGCCAAATGGTGTCTATTACCACCTCACAGGGCCTACAACTTCTTATGGCCGCTATGCCTATTGCTATTGCTGGCTGGCTGTCAGCTATTGCTCAGGGTAAAGTGGCGGCTACGGGCATAAGTCTAGTGGCCAAGCGCCAAGAAGCTCTTGGTCAGGCTGTTACTTACGCGGCCATGGTGGAAACCTACGCTGTGCTGGCCCTTTTGTCCACACTCCTTCTCGTTAGAGGGGTGGCGATTTAATGGCTGGTGTGGAAGCACTACAAGAGCGCATCCGCCAGCGTGCTGAAGAAGAAGCCCAAGCAGTAAAAGCCGAGGCCCAAAAACAAGCGGCTGACATTATAGCTAAAGCCAAGGCCAAGGCTGAACGGGAACGGGCCGCCATCTTAGCCAAAGCCAAAGAGGACGCCAGCGAGCGAAAACGGCGCACCCTGGCGGTGGCCGCCATGCAGGCTCGGCGCCTGGAACTAAAGGCTAAGGAAGAGCTAATAGATGAAGCTTTTTCCCTGGCCCTAAAGAAGCTGCGTCAGCTGCCAGCGGAAAAGTACCAACAGCTTCTTATGCCGATTCTTCTTTCGGCAGTGGAAACGGGAACCGAGCAGGTTATCGTGGCTCCCCATGATAAAGAGCGCTTAGATGCCAACTTTATTGCCGCTGCCAATCGGGAACTTAAAGCTCGCGGGAAAGTGGGTAATTTGACCCTCTCCCCGGAGACCCGGCCAATAGAAGGGGGCTTCATTCTCAGTGCCGGTGGTGTCGAGAACAACTATTCGTTTGAATTGATCCTTAAGCTGAGCAGGGATGAATTAGAGCAGGAAGTTGCTGCTGTCCTCTTTCCTGCCAGCTGATATTAGCCGGCCAGGAAAGGAGGCTAAGTGGTGAAAGGCAAAAGAACAGACTATGCCCATTCGGTAACGCGGGTCCGGGCTTTGGAAACGGGGCTCCTGGATAAGGGTAAAATTGACCGCATGGCCGAGGCCCGTGATGCTGCCGAAGCCTTAAAGATACTAGGAGAGACTGCCTATGGAGCAGCGATATCACGTATAAACAGTCCTTTTGAATATGAAGCCATACTTCGGAACGAAATCGCTGCGGTAAGAGAGCTATTCTGGAAAATGTCTCCCCATCCGGAGCTTACGGATCTGTTTTTCTTGAAATATGACGTACTGAATCTCAAAATCCTCATAAAAGGCAAGTATCTGGAGCAGGAAGTAGACGATATCCTAGTGTCCTCGGGAACCATTTCTCCCGAGAAAATGACAGCCATGGTGGCGGAAGGCAAGTTCAAGGAATTGCCACCGGAGATTGCCCAAGCTGCCGAAGAAGCGCAGAAAGCCTTAGAAGAAACCGCAGATCCCCAATTAGTAGATACCATCTTAGATAAGGCTCACTATGCTTATCTCGCCCGTTTCTTAAGTGAACAGGACCTGCCATTCCTGCGCGATTTTGTTGCTCTGCAGGCTGATCTTACCAATATTAAAAGCTTTATCCGAGTCCGGCATGTGGCCGAAGATGATAGTTTGCAGGCTCGTGAACTGCTCCGCAAAGTATTTATTCCGGGAGGCAGGCTGGAGCTGGATTTCTTACTGGCCCAACTGGACGAACCGCTCACAGCTTTTGCTGATCGCTTTTCTCGTGACCCGTGGGGTTATGTGGTGGCCGACGGTGTGGCTGCTTGGGAAAAAGAGGGCAGCCTGACCACTTACGAAAAATTGGCGGATAATTTCCTCCTCAACTACATGAAAAAAACGCGCTTGATATCTTTTGGACCAGAGCCTTTGGTAGCCTATTTTTGGGCGAAGGAAAACGAGGTTAAACTTATCCGTATTGTTATGGTGGGAAAGATCAACGGCCTTCCAGCGGACGATATCAAGGAAAGGCTGCGTGATGTCTATGCCTAAAATAGCTGTCATTGGCGACCGCGACTCTATCTTGGGATTTAAAGCTGCTGGTGTAACAGCTTTCCCTGTAACCGAGGCCCAGCAGGTTAAAGCAGCACTTTCTACCATTGCTGCCGACGACACGTACGGCGTGGCATTTATCACCGAGCAGGCGGCGGCAGTAGCCAAAGATGCTGTGGAGGAGTTTATGAAACGACAAATTCCCATCTTAGTGCCTATCCCCAGCAGCCGGGGCAGTTTAGGAATTGGGATGGATCGAATTAGGCGCAATGTAGAAAAGGCTGTCGGCGCGGACATCTTATTTGGGAAAGAGGGTAGGTAAGTTTGGGCGTTGGCAGGATAATTAAGGTCTCCGGCCCCCTGGTGGTAGCTGAAGGCATGCAAGAAGCTAAAATGTACGACGTGGTGCGTGTTTCCGATGAGCGCCTTATCGGAGAAGTTATTGAGATGCATGGCGATAAAGCTTCCATTCAGGTCTATGAGGAAACCGGTGGCATCGGCCCGGGTGAACCGGTTTACCTTACCGGAGCGCCACTTTCTGTAGAATTAGGACCGGGCCTGATCGAGTCCATTTATGATGGTATTCAAAGACCGCTGGACGTAATCGAAGCCCAGGTGGGAAATTATATTACCCGTGGGGTAGAAGCTAATGCTCTTGATCGGGAAAAGAAATGGGATTTTGTACCGAAAGCCAAAGTAGGTGACCAAGTTGGCCCTGGGGATATCCTGGGTACGGTGCAAGAGACCACGCTGGTGGAACATCGTATCATGGTTCCTGTGGGTATAGAAGGAGAAGTAGCCGAAATATTTTCCGGTGCAGCCACCATTACCGATGTGGTGGCCAAGATCAAGACCCAAAACGGTATCGTGGATGTAACCATGATGCAAAAATGGCCTGTTCGTCAAGGCCGTCCCTATAAAGTCAAGCTGCCGCCAGAGGAGATCATGACCACTGGACAGCGTGTTATTGATATGTTTTTCCCGGTGGCCAAAGGTGGCACCGCTTGCATTCCAGGACCATTTGGCAGCGGTAAGACGGTGGTTCAGCACCAATTGGCCAAGTGGGCCGATGCGGAAATTGTTGTGTACATCGGCTGCGGGGAACGCGGCAACGAGATGACCGACGTCTTGATGGAGTTCCCGCAATTAGAGGACCCCAAGACGGGCGAACCGCTTATGAAACGCACGGTGCTCATCGCCAATACCTCCAACATGCCGGTGGCAGCGCGGGAAGCATCTATTTATACCGGTATTACCATTGCAGAGTATTTCCGCGACATGGGTTACAGTGTAGCCTTGATGGCCGACTCTACTTCGCGGTGGGCAGAGGCCCTGCGCGAGATGTCCGGCCGCTTGGAGGAAATGCCAGGCGAAGAAGGTTATCCCGCCTATCTAGGTTCCCGTCTAGCCGAGTTCTACGAACGAGCCGGACGTGTAGTCTGCCTTGGTGCAGACCAACGGGTAGGAGCCTTAACAGCGGTGGGCGCAGTTTCCCCACCGGGCGGCGACTTATCGGAACCGGTTACCCAGGCAACGCTTCGCATCGTTAAGGTTTTCTGGAGCTTGGATGCTTCCTTAGCTTATGCACGTCACTTCCCCGCCATTAACTGGCTTCTTAGTTATTCCCTGTACCTAGACAATATCGACAATTATCTCCGCAAGACCTTAGGTGACGAGTGGATCGACATGCGGATTGATTCCATGCGTCTTTTGCAAGAAGAGTCTGAGCTGCAAGAAATTGTTCGCTTGGTAGGCGTGGATGCCCTGTCACCACGTGAACGGTTGATTTTGGAGACAGCCAAGTCTATCCGTGAAGACTTTTTATTGCAGAATGCTTTCCACGAGGTGGACACTTACTGTTCCCTGGAAAAGCAAAAACGAATGATGAAACTCATCATGCTGCTTTACCAAGAATGTCAACGGGCTTTGGAAAAAGAGGCTGATCTAGATGAACTACTAGCCCTACCGGTGAGGGAGCGTATTGCCAGGGCTAAGTATACACTGGAGCAGGAACTTAATGTGTTCGATGAAATCGAAGCCGAAATCAAAGCACAAGTAGCAAAGGTTACAGCGGCGGGAGGTGAGGAGGTTGCCTAAAGAATACCGTACTATTGCCGATATAGCCGGTCCTTTGATGTTGGTTCAGCAAGTAGCCGGTGTGAAATACGACGAGCTAGTGGAAATTGAGCTTATGGATGGCAGCACCCGCCGTGGTCAGGTATTAGAAGTTTCTGGAGACACTGCCCTGGTGCAGGTATTTGAAGGAACTTCTGGTATCAACTTAGAGTCAGCCAAAGTCCGTTTCCTCGGTCGGGGCCTAGAGCTTGGCGTATCACTAGATATACTAGGCCGGGTGTTTGACGGTTTAGGCCGCCCTCGTGACGATGGACCGCGCATAATTCCCGAAGCGCGGCTGGATATTAATGGCTATCCCATAAATCCCACCGCCCGGGACTATCCGTCTGAGTTCATCCAAACAGGAATTTCGGCCATCGACGGTCTTAACACCATGGTGCGCGGCCAGAAACTGCCGGTGTTTTCGGTTTCTGGTCTTCCCCATGCCCGGCTGGCAGCTCAGATCGCCCGCCAAGCCAAGGTGCTGGGGACCGAAACTAAGTTCGCGGTAGTGTTCGCCGCAATGGGTATTACGTTTGAAGAAGCCGACTTTTTCATCTCCGACTTCAGACGCACCGGTGCTATAGAGCGGGCAGTGCTGTTCATGAACCTGGCCGACGACCCAGCCATTGAGCGTATTGCCACTCCTCGGATGGCGCTCACGGCTGCTGAGTATCTGGCCTACGAAAAAGATATGCATGTGCTGGTTATTCTCACCGACATGACCAACTATGCCGAGGCTTTGCGTGAGATATCGGCTGCCCGTAAAGAGGTGCCTGGTCGCCGGGGCTATCCTGGTTACCTGTATACTGACCTGGCCAGTATTTATGAGCGGGCCGGCAGAATCAAAGGGGCCAAAGGTTCGGTGACTCAGGTGCCAATCCTTACCATGCCTGAAGACGACAAGACCCACCCCATCCCGGACCTCACCGGATATATCACCGAAGGACAGATCATCTTAAGCCGTGATCTGCACCGCAAGGGCATTTACCCGCCCATCGACGTCTTGCCGTCGCTGTCACGCTTAAAGGATAAAGGTATTGGTAAAGGCAAGACCAGAGAAGACCATGCTGATACCATGAACCAGCTTTATGCAGCCTATGCACGTGGCAAGGAAGCTAAAGAGCTGGCGGCCATTTTAGGTGAAGCAGCGCTGTCGGAGACAGATAAAGTTTTCTCCAAGTTCGCCGATGAGTTTGAGAAT
>JAAYWY010000017.1 GCA_012516165.1 Bacillota bacterium | reverse complement strand
CTATAGGGTGAAAGTCCCGAACGGCGAAGGTAGCAGTAGCCATAGCTTAAGGCAAGGGTGTCCGCCGCGAGGCGGAACCTGGGAGAACGATAATTTAACCTCTCAGCATTAAAATAAAAGCACCCCGCCGCCAACGCTGGGGTGCAAAAGGGAATTTTTTAAGACAATCTTTTGGTGAGCCAGGACAGAGCCAGGTCCCTAACTGTAGCGTAGAGAATTGCGCCCGCCGGTTAATACCACGCTGTTTACGTAGAGGTAGTACAGGCGCGCCTATTTTGCCGCCACTACATACACATGTTACCGGTTATCCTCGGTGCTGGCGACGGGTAAGGGAGGGGCTTTGTCCCCTCCCGCTAACCAAACAGTAAAGATCACAGGCTGCCATAGGGCGTTCTCTACGCGAGTTTGAAACGGTTGTGTCAGGTAGAGTCCTTTTTTATGTTATACTAGGTATCCTTGTCCTGGTTGGGGTTTTGTTTCGAGTTGGCCAGCTGCCGAAACAGCACTTCGGCTAAGCTTCCCTCGGAACGGGCAATGGCGCGGGCGTATTCGGTGTCGAGCATGCTCTTGAAGGTCTCTTCGCCAGCGCTGTCGGGAAATAAGCCGCCTTTGGGTACCGTCCGCCGTAACCCGGACAGGACCTGTTCCCAAAAGACAGCCGCAAATTCCTCACAGGCTTCGCGCAGGGCTTGTTCGTTCGACTGCTGCCCTTGGTCAATTTGTTGATGAACAGGATGAATAGAAGAGCCAATGATGGCCATATTTTTCCCACCTTTATGAGCCCTAGGATACTTATTGGTATGTTATGTGTCGTGTGTGTCATGGGGACGGCAGACTGTGTGAGAAACCACCGTTAGTTACGGAAGATAGCCAAGATTGTCCCCCTGAGCGAGCCTAGGTTGTCATCCTGCCCGCCCAGCCTGCCCAGCCTGCCCAGCCTGCCCAGAGCGGAGCGTAGGGAGCGGAGCGTAGGGAGCGGAGCGTAGGGACCGAAGCGAAGGATCTAAGACAATGGGCCGAGAAAGCTCAGGTAATTTTAGCGCCGCAAATTATTGGCTACTCCCAGCATTTCGTCAGCGGCAGTGATAGCTTTGGCATTGATCTCGTAGGCCCGTTGAGCAGTGATCATGTTCACCATTTCTTCCACTACCTGGACATTGGACAGCTCGATATAGCCAGCAGCTAGGCTGCCGCAGTCTTCACCTGGAATAAGACCGTCCTCTACCGGACCGGCGGCTTCGTTGGCCAAAAATAGGTTGCGGCCAATAGCTGTCAGCCCCGCCGGGTTGGGAAACTGAGCCAGGGTAATTTGGTCGCCAGCGATGGATTCACCGCCCAGTTCATAAGTGATGGTACCATCGGAAGCAATGGCAATTTCCTTAGCGCCCGGAGGGATATTAATACCGGGCATAACTAAATAGCCATCAGTGGTAACTAAGTCCCCGTCGCCGTTCAACTTAAAGGAACCGTCGCGGGTATAGGCTTGTTCTCCAGTGGGAAGCTCCACCACAAAAAAACCGTCGCCTTCAATAGCTACATCCAACGGATTTTGCGTCGGCTGCAGATTACCAGGGCTAAAAATCCGCAAGCTGGCCGCTGGCCGTACGCCGTGCCCTACCATTAAGGCGCTGGGAGTGTAACCACCACCGGCGGTTGGTGTGGCACCGCGAATAGTCTCATATAGCAAATCCTGAAACTCTAACCGGCTTTTTTTAAAGCCGCTGGTGTTAACGTTGGATAGGTTATGGGATATTACGTCAATATTAAGCTGCTGGGCCAGCATACCGGAGCTGGCCGACCACAGGGCCCGCATCATGGTTTTTCTCTCCTTCCCTAGCAAAAAAGTCTCCGGCCCTTGGGTCTTCTCTGGCGGCGCAGATGATCACTTAAGATGGTTTATTATCGTTGTGCGTCTTGAAAGTTGAGCAATGAGCAACCTGTCCCCTGCTCTTTTTCCCATGTTGGGTCGTAATACGCCACTTTGAGAAATACTCTACGGGCCCCCGTCCAGTCATTACTGGCTGGGTAACCAAACATTGAACCGCTTCGGTCGTTCGGCGGTTCGGGGCCTCTGCGTTGCAGTCCGGCCCTTATTTGTTACATTCTTCCAACTTCGTTGATAAGCTTGTCCAAGGTCTGATCTTGGGTCTGGATGGCTTTTTGACTGGCTTCGTAAGTACGCATGGCGGCAATCAGATCCACCATGGCCTCCACCGGTGAAACATTGGCTTCTTCTAGCACTCCCTTTAGTACCGGTGTATCTATCGGTGTTAGCTCTCCTGGTGCCATAAACAGGTTGTTCCCGGCTTTGGTTAGCGGCTGGCCAGCTGGTACAGCCACTACAGCCAAATTGTCAGGAAGATTGGGATCGTCGGCCCGCGCAACATCCCCTGTGCGGGAGAGGACGGGAAATCCTTCGCTGGTGGTAAGCTCCCCAATGTTATTCACCTGAAAAGCACCGTTTCTGGTATACCTCTCCCCTGCCGGGGTCGCCACCACAAAGAAGCCCTCACCCTGCAGGGCAAAATCCAACTCCCGCCCCGTTTCCCGGTACAACCCACCGCGGGCCAAGGTTGTCACTTGGGCCACCGCCGCCCCTGTGCCCAGATAACCCACCGGCGCAGCCTTGGGAAAGGGAGGTATGTGATCCACGGCATCATTGAACCGGTACAAAAACAGGCTAGGGAGTGCTGCCACCGAAGGCACATCGGCCCGATAACCGGCTGTAGCAGCATTAGCTAAATTGTTAGCTGCTACATCCAGACGCACCTGCTGGGTCACCATACCGGCAGCCGATGTGTACAGCCCCCTGATCATGGTAGTTTCATCTCCTTTCTGTTTTTAATATAGCTTCCGATACTAGGGTTGTTTTGCCTTTTAATTTATCTAGGTATTCTAAGGCCTTCCCTGTTCCTAAGGCCACCGCTGTAATGGCATTTTCTGACACATATACCGGTATACCTGTTTCCTCGGCCAATAGCTTGTCCAGGCCTCGTACTAAAGCACCCCCGCCTGTGAGCACAATACCTTTATCGATAATATCGGCGGCTAACTCCGGTGGCGTTCGTTCCAAGACTCCCTTAACACATTGGACTATAGCCTGCACAGGCTCCGCCAGCGCTTCCAGGGTTTCGCCCGATGATAAACGGACGGTTTTGGGCAACCCGGTCACCATATCACGCCCGCGCACATCCATGCTTTGGCTTTCTTCCTGCGGATAAGCAGTGCCGATGGATTTCTTTAGTTCTTCTGCTGTGCGTTCACCCACCAGCAAATTGTATACTCGCCGGATATAACGAACAATAGCATCATCAAACTTGTCCCCAGCTATGCGGAGCGATTCGCCCAAAACTATCCCACCTAAGGAAAGAACCGCCACGTCGGTAGTGCCGCCACCGATATCCACCACCATGTTGCCGCTTGGTTCAGCTATTTCCAGGCCAGCGCCTAAAGCTGCCGCCATGGGTTCTTCGATTAAATAGGTGCTTCTGGCCCCAGCCTGCATAGTAGCTTCTAATACGGCTCGTTTTTCCACCGTAGTTACTACTGCTGGAATACAAACCATAATACGTGGGCGCACAAAAAGCCGCTGCCCACAGACTTTGTTGATAAAATATTTGAGCATTTTTTCGGTTATGTCATAGTTGGCAATAACCCCATCGCGCAGTGGTCGAATAGCAACAATGTTACCGGGTGTTCTGCCCAGCATACGCCAGGCCTCATCTCCTACCGCTAACAATTTCCCACTGTCGCGCTCAATAGCCACCACTGCTGGTTCCTGTAAAACAATACCCTTACCCCGTACATAAATGATCACCGTAGCCGTACCTAGGTCGATCCCAATGTCAGCCCCCAAAAACATCCAGCTTTTGCTCCTTTCACCCGACACTCCCTTCTATAAGTTTTGTATTTCTACATCCTTCCACAAATATCCTCTTTGTTAAACACCTAAATATTTTTTCCGGGTAGCGGCCCCGCCGCGTATGTGTCTTTCGGCTTTGTTTTGATCAAGAATAGCTCGTATCTTCTTGGCCAACTGGGGATTTATCTTGGGAAGTCGTTCGGTCATGTCCTTGTGGACTGTGCTTTTGCTTACAGAAAACTCGTGTGCCGCCTGGCGGACGGTGGCCCCAGTTTCAGCTATGTAACGGCTGATCTTGAGCACCCGTTCGTAAATATAATCGCGCACCCCGTCCCCCTCCTCTAGCTTAGCCTGCAGTAAATGTATATGCCCTAGCGAACAAAAGATGCCCTCAGACAGCCAAAAGGCGCGTTAAGCACACTAAAATAGGGATTGCCTTTTTGAGACAACCCCTGAAATCCTTTAACTAACCTATTAACCTATAACTCATCAGTGCCGAGTGGTGTGCTTTTTACCACCGGCGGTAAATATAACGCTGGGTCCACCGCTGTCCCTTCCAATCTAAGCTCTAGATGTAAATGAGGCTGATCCGTAATACCAGTCTGTCCTGCTGTTCCTATGCGCTGCCCTTTCTCCACAGCTTGGCCAACTTCCACTTCCACTTGATCCAAATGGGCATAAGTGCTGCTTCGCTGTCCGCCATGATCCAGCACAACCAATTTCCCCCAAACATCATCCTGTTTGACTTCTGCCACTGCCCCCGCCATCACAGCCATAACTTCTGTACCTGTGGCAGCATCCATATCTACTCCTGGGTGGTAACGCCAATCAGCAAAAACAGGATGTCGGCGCCAACCAAAAGACGACGTTATTTCGCCCTGTACAGGGCGAGCCAACTCAGCAAAAGCTTGACTTGGGGCCATTACTGGTTTGAGCGCTATTTCCGGCTCCGGTCCTGGGTCGGCTTCTTGATCATGCGGCGCTAGCGGCTCAGACACCACTTCAGCTTCTGCTATCAGCGGTGGATTAGCTGCCGGTGTTGTCATCTTAGGCGTTGGTGGTTTATTTACTGTTTCCTGTGGCGTGGGTTTATCCACCGGCTCTGGAACAGCTGATAGCTCCGACCAATAAAAGTCCTCACTCTCGTCCTGGTAAGGATGGCTCCAGTCAGCTGCTAAATAAAAGAGTCCGCCCACCGTAACAATTACCATAAGGCCTAAAGAAACCCAAGCCAACCACCGCTCCTGCCAGCGGGAACTAACAGAGCGCATCAACTTCTGCCCACTCACTTTAAGAGCCTCCAAAGGCTTGCTTTGTCCTTTCTTTTCCATTTTTTCACCCCCACTTTATTCTCTCCGAAGTAGGGGTGATGTATACGGGGTCAGGCATAAACTAATTGTACTAACTTACGTATGGTACAGTGGTCAAACATCATCACGCTAAAACTAGTATACTTAGTTTGCACCTGACCCCTATTTTTATTTTCGGGTTATAGCCAGTTGGTGCAGGATGACTATGG
>JAAYWY010000137.1 GCA_012516165.1 Bacillota bacterium | reverse complement strand
CTTGGCCGTGATATAAGCGTAGAACAGATCGACGAAATTATGCGTTTGGCCCAAAAACACGGTTTTCGGTTGGCTGGTTTACGCAGCTTTGAGCGCGCTCTACAAGAAGAAGAAATACTAGCTGTACGAAGGCAGGCGGCCCAAAGCGCTTGATGTTTTATGTCCTTGACAGTAGATTACCAGTACATTATAATGTACTATAATTACAAGACTAGCATTGAACAAGGGCCAGCTACGGACCGCTGCGAGCACGGTTCGTAGTATTTCTTATGTACTTTATACGTAACTGCTCGTTTTTGCCGAAATATGGCGAAAAAGGATGGGAAGAAATGGATGATAGAGAGATACCATTAACACTGGGAGGGCTAAAAAAACTAGAAGAAGAGCTGGAAGAACGTCGTACTGTTCGCCGCCGCGAGATAGCCGAACGTATTAAACAGGCTATTGAATTTGGCGATTTAAGCGAGAATTCGGAGTACGAGGATGCCAAGCGTGAGCAAGGTTTCAACGAAGGACGCATTATTGAATTGGAAAAAATGTTGTCCAAAGTTCGTTTGATCGATGAAAACAGTAGCAATGGTAAGGTCGTTTTAGGTTCTACTGTTACCATAGAAAACTTAAAAGAAAAGAAAACTTACCAATTTACAATTGTAGGTTCGGCGGAGGCTAACCCCGGCCAAAATAAAATTTCTAATCAATCACCGGTGGGTAAAGCCCTCCTGGGCAAGACTGTAGGCTCAGAAGTAGAAGTTGTGGTGCCGGCGGGGCTGCTTCATTACCGTATAGTCAGCATTGACAGTTGTCATAAAAACTAACGATAGAAACCATGCCCAGGGGACCCCTGGGCACTTGCATAAAGGAGGGCTATAATGACAACAACAGAAGCAGAGAAACTTGATCCCAGCAGTGAACTGGCAGTGCGCCGGCGTAAGTTGGAAGAACTTCGCGCTCGTGGACAAGACCCCTTTAAGATTGATCGCTATGATTTTACCCATCGGGCCCAAGAAATCCATGACAACTTTGCAGGTTTGGAGGGACAGGTAGTACGTATTGCAGGGCGTATTATGTCCAAACGAGGGCATGGTAAAGTATCTTTTGCTCACTTGCAGGATGCCACTGGGCTGATACAGGTTTATGCTCGTATTAACAATTTGGGCGAAGAGGGTTATGAAGCATTTAAAGAATTGGATTTGGGTGATATCATCGGTGCTGAGGGACGAGTGTTCAAGACCCACCGGGGTGAAACCACGGTGGAACTTACAGCGTACACACTTTTAGCCAAGTCGCTACGACCCTTGCCAGATAAATGGCATGGCTTAAAGGATGTAGATTTAAGATACAGGCAGCGCTATGTGGACCTAATGGTGAACCCAGAAGTGCGGCAGGTATTTGTTACTCGATCGCGGATTATCCAGTTTATTCGTGACTATATGGTTAAGCAAGGTTTCTTAGAGGTAGAGACGCCGATGCTAACTCCTATTGCCGGTGGTGCTAATGCCAGGCCATTTATCACCTATCACAATGCACTCGATATGCAGCTTTATCTTAGAATTGCCCCTGAACTTTATCTCAAGCGCCTTATTGTAGGCGGCTTTGAAAAAGTGTTTGAGATAAACCGCAACTTCCGCAACGAAGGCATTGATACCAGACACAACCCT
>JAAYWY010000136.1 GCA_012516165.1 Bacillota bacterium | reverse complement strand
TCCAGCAAATCTGCTGGAATCGGAGCTCTTTGGGTATAAAGAAGGGGCGTTTACAGGTGCGATCCGTGGAGGGCGGTTAGGTAAGTTCCAATTGGCCGACGGAGGCACCATTTTTTTGGATGAGATCGGTGATATGCCTTTGCCTATGCAGGCTAAGATACTGCGGGTTTTGCAGGAACGGGAGGTAGAGAGTCTGGGCAGTTCAGCTCCGGAACCGGTTAATATTCGGGTAGTGGCTGCTACCAATCGTAATCTCAAGCAAATGGTGAAGGAAGGTGCTTTTCGAGCCGATTTATATTATCGCTTGAACGTGATAAATCTTAATATACCACCGCTTAGGGAACACCCTGAGGATATTCCACTTTTGACGCAGCATATACTTTCCCAACTGTACCATAAGACTGGCATTTACAAACATATGAACCAAGAAGGTTTGGATCTTCTCGGGCAGTTCAGCTGGCCCGGAAATGTACGTCAACTCTACTATATCATTGAAAGGGCTGTTATCAAAACTGATGGTGATATCATCTCAGAAAAGGATTTGCCAGCAGAAATACAGCCCATGGACAGGGTAAATCACAAGACCCGGCTACCTAGAAGATTAGACGATCTTTTAGCTCAGGTGGAGCAAGAAGAGATTATACGCACCCTGGAAGAGACGAACTATAATAAGTGCAAAGCAGCGTCTATTCTGGGAATTTCTCGTTCCCGTCTCTACCGCAAATTGCTTCAATATAAAGGATAAAAAGCCTCTGGCGCTTATTCGCCAGAGGCTTAGCTTGGGCGTTATTGTTTTAGCCCTATGGGCCTTGGGGCAAAGATCGGTGCATCCATAGTCTTGATATCTTTTGCTAACAAAGGCTTAAAGTCCATTTTGGTTAGAACATCTTTTTCTAGGTCAATGCCAGGGGCTATCTCGGTAAGCATGACGCCTTCGTTTGTGAGCTTAAAAACGGCACGTTCGGTAATATAGTAGACTTCCTGCCCTTTATTGCGAGCATAGGCACCGCTAAAGGAGATTTGATCCACTTGGGCAACAAACTTAATGGCCTTGCCTTCTTGATTAATTACTAGCTTACCATCGGTTATGGCTGTTCTCAAACCACCTGCACGAAAAGTACCGCAAAATACCACTTTTTTGGCGTTTTGAGTAATGTCAATAAAACCACCACAGCCAGCTAAACGTGGGCCAAATCGGCTTACGTTTACGTTGCCCTCGGCGTCCATTTGAGCTAAACCCAAAAAAGCAATATTAATGCCACCGCCATCATAGAAGTCAAATTGGTATGGTTGGTCCCAAATACATATGGGGTTGGTGGAAGCACCAAAGGAAAGTCCGCCAGCAGGAATACCACCGCTGGGACCGCCTTCCACCGAGAGGGTCATGTAATCGCTGATACCTTCTTCAGCAGCTACAGCAGCGATTACTTCGGGAATACCGATCCCTAAGTTAACCACAGAATCAGGCGCTAGTTCATAAGCAGCCCGGCGAGCAATAACTTTTCGTTCATTGAGTTCTGCTGGTTCTAAAGCCCCCAGCGGTATCCGCACATCGCCACAGTAGGCGGGATTAAAATCTTCCACCCAGGTTTGTTTATGGTGTTCAGGTTTTGCCACCACTACGACATCCACTAAGAATCCGGGTACTTTTACTAATCTGGGATCCAGACTTCCTGCTGTCACTATTTTTTCCACCTGAGCGATCACCAGGCCGCCCGAGTTATGGGCAGCAGTAGCAATGGAAGTAACTTCCAAAGTATCGGCTTCTTTTTGGAGACTAATGTTGCCTTGTTCGTCGGCATAAGTGCCGCGGATTAAGGCTACGTCAATAGGGAAACCATGGTAGAAAAGATATTCTTGTCCTTTCAGATGGACTACTTCAACAATATCCTTGGTGGTAATCTTGTTAACTTTACCCCCTTCTAGGCGGGGATCTACGAAGGTTTTTAGTCCTACATGGGTAATAACACCAGGACGGTGAGCGGCAATCTCGCGAAACAGTTGGGAGATAACTCCTTGGGGCAGGTTATACCCCTTGATCTTATTATCTACCAAAAGTTGAGCGAGTTTAGGAGCGAGATTGAAGTGTCC
>JAAYWY010000135.1 GCA_012516165.1 Bacillota bacterium | reverse complement strand
TGGTGCCAATGTCCACTGGAACAATGACAGCCGCACCGTGACCATCAGCACCGGCCCTCGGACAGCTTATATTTTAGGTTATTACTATTCCTATTCTTACCAAGATTTTCTGCGCAACTATCAAACTCTATCCGGAGTGGCCCCCAAATGGTACACCTTAGATGATAATGGCCGATTAACCTGGCAAGCCAACCGCCGCGGCATTTTTGCCCCAGAAGGATATGAGGAAGTACTACAGCTGGCCAGTTCGGCTGGTACCGAATCTTATGCCTTGGTATTTGAGGACAATGCTGACAAGCTGCACCAAATTTTAAGTGACCCAGCAAAGCAAAAGCTACTCTGTCAGGATATTATGGACCTTCTTAACAAGGAAGGTTTTAGCGGCGTAAATGTGGACTTTGAAATGGTCCGCGAAGCCGATGGCCCCAACCTCACTGCTTTTATAGAACAGTTAGCACAAATAGTTCATGCTCAAGGCAAAAAGTTGGCCTTGTCACTACCTGCTAGAACTACAAACGGTTGGCACCGAGCTTACGATTATGCCGCCTTGGGGAAAGTAGCTGATCAGGTAGCCATTATGGCTTATGACCGCTCTCCCGGCCAGGCCAGCCCCCAAACTCCTATTTATTGGATACGGGAAGTGGTAGACTACACTTTGGAGCGCATCCCAGCTAATAAAGTACTGCTGGGCCTAGGAATCTACGGGTACGATTGGTCCGACACCGGACGACGCACAGTACTGTCAGCCCCCAGCGAACTCGGTAACTTGGTGCTGTACCTGGACGAGCTTAAAGCCCGCTACAATCCAGAAATAAAATGGGACAGCGAAGCTATGCTACCGTATTTTGCCTATACCGATGAACAGGGGTCTTTGCATACCGTTTGGTATGAAAACATAGACAGTCTTAAGACCAAGCTAGATCTAGTCCAGGAAAAAGGGCTGGGTGGGGTGGCTTTCTGGCGGCTGGGGTACACTACGCCTGAATTTTATCAGCTGCTTCAGTCCTATTTTGCTCCGCAGAAATTCTAGCAGATGCCACCGCTCTTATTACCTGATAAGGAGGCTTGCTATGAAGCTCAGCGTCTACGCCCTGCCAACGCTCGTCCCACCGGGCAGTCAGGGCCCCGCAGTAGTTATCGATGTCTTAAGAGCCACCAGCGTCATGGTGACAGCGCTGGCCCACGGGGCGGCCGCTATCACTGCCGTAGAAGAAATAGAAGACGCCCGGTCGCTAGCTGCTAGCTATCCTACCGACAGCGTGCTTTTGGGCGGCGAACGCCAAGCCCTTCCTATTCCTGGCTTTGATCTTAGCAACTCGCCACGGGAATATACTCCGGAAAAGGTAAAAGACAAACATATTATTCTAACCACCACCAATGGTACACGGGCGTTGGCCTCCCTAGCTGGAATCGAACCATTGTTCATCGGTGCTTTTCTCAATGCCAGTGCCGTTGCCAAAACTTTAGCCGCCCTTGGCCAAGATGCCATGTTAGTCTGTGCTGGCACCCGCGGCCGCTTTACCCTGGATGACATTTCTTGTGCCGGATTGATCGCCGCCCAGCTTTCCAGACTAATCCCCAATCTAGAACTAGATGACCTGGCTTACACCGCCTACTTCCTCTATCAGAGCCATGCCCAAAATATTAAACACCTGGTCAGTCATGCCCAGCATTTTTCCTACTTGCAAAGCATCGGCCTAGAAGCCGATATTAATTACTGTCTCCAGGTAGATGCACTAGATCTGGTACCGAAAGTACAAGAAGGAACCGTTGTATTGCAGCATCTTAAGTAGCCTTTCGCACTAAAGTACATTATTCATTAACTAACCGCATTGGCAGCCATTTTAGATCTCTGATCAAAGGAGAGATATGCTATGACAGGAGGAGAAACATGAATAAACGATTAGGAGTACTAACCGGTGGTGGCGATGCCCCAGGACTTAATGCCGTGATCCGTGCTGTCACCCGCTCGGCCCTGCGCCAAGGCTGGGAAGTAATCGGGTTCTTAGACGGCTATGCTGGTTTAATCGAAAACCGAAACGTAATCCTAACTAGTAACTACATCTCTGGCCTCTTGCACCGCGGTGGAACAATCCTCGGGTCCAACAATCGCGATAATCCTTTCCACTTTCCAGTACCCAGCGAACACGGCATCGAGTACCGCGATATGTCTGATCAGGCCGTAGCTAACCTAAAAAGCAACAACATCGACTGTCTCATCGCTATCGGCGGTGATGGCAGTTTGGCCATTGCCCACGAACTGGCCCAAAAAGGTGCCCGGGTAATTGGAGTTCCTAAAACCATCGACAACGACCTTCCGGCTACTGACCAAACCTTTGGTTTCGATACCGCCGTAACTACAGCCACTGACGCTTTGGACAAACTTCACACTACAGCTGAATCCCATCATCGAGTAATGATCCTAGAACTCATGGGGCGCGACGCCGGTTGGATTGCCTTGGTCAGCGGTATTGCTGGCGGTGCCGACATTATATTAATACCAGAAATACCGTGGCAATTGGATAATGTAATAGCTAAAATAAAAGAACGTCAAAATGAGGGCAAACATTTTAGCATTGCCGTGGTGGCCGAAGGAGTAAAAGATCCCACCGGTAAATTCGTCGTACGGCAGCACATCCCCACTGCCCACACCAAGATTAGATTAGGCGGTATTGGTCCGGTTTTAGCTCAGCTTATCGAAGAAACCACCAGCATAGAATGCCGCGCCACTGTCCTCGGGCATTTGCAGCGCGGTGGATCTCCTTCTGCCTCAGATCGAGTCCTGGCTACCCGCTACGGTGTCAAAGCAGCCCAGCTGGCCATGGATGGCCAACACGGCCTCATGGTCTGCCTAAAAGGCCAAGACATCGAAAGCGTCCCACTGGATTTAGTAGCTCGTGGCACCCGTACCGTCCCACCCGACAGCCAGCTGGTACAAACAGCCCGTGCCTTGGGTATTTGCTTAGGTGATTAACCGAATAAGCCTGCTATATGATGCTTGTGAATCATCATAATAAATATAAAAAGTCCTGGAATACTCCAGGGCTTTTGCTTTTTCTTCTTGGTAGCCCTATGGGGACTCGAACCCCAGCTTCCGCCGTGAGAGGGCGGCGTCCTAAACCGCTAGACTATAGGGCCACGCTTTATCGACATCGTTATTATATCATTGAGTGGTATCTTCGTCAACGGGTAGTAATAATCCACATTCATTACAGTGTCAGAACGCTTGGCTGTTATTTTTCATCTCCTTCTAGCTACTTTTGGAATGGTGAAAAAATATCTTAGAAAGTAGCATTGTGACTAATTATAAAGCAGGAGTTTCTGTAATAATTATCGAATATTATTGAATATTATTTCGGTTATATATATTTTTGACATTTGGACATATGGTTAATTAAAGGGGGTGTAAAAAAGCATTTTAATATCCACAACTTTCATTCTTAAGTAAAGTACAAAGGAGGTTCAAGAAAATGCGTAAGGTTTGGGCTTGGGTTTTGGTGTTAACATTAGTAATGACTGGTTTGGTCGGTTGTACTACCCAACCGGCAAAACAGCCGCAAGACGAGGCCGGCGAACAGAAATATAAAATTGGCCTAGTTACTGGTACTGTCTCTCAGGGTGAGGATGAATATCGGGCTGCCGAAAAGATGGTTGCTAAGTACGGCGATATGATCACTCATGTCACCTATCCGGACAATTTCATGCAAGAGCAGGAAACTACCATTGCTCAGATTACCGGCTTAGCCGACGATCCTGAGGTTAAGGCTATTGTTATCTGTCAGGCAGTTCCGGGCAGCATTGCTGCACTGCAGCGGGTTAAGGAAAAACGACCCGATATGATCTTTGTTTTCGGAACTCCACATGAAGACCCCGATATGATATCTGAGTATCCGGACATTGCTTTTGATCCTGACCAAATGACTCGCGGTGAAACCATTGTGAAACTGGCCAAAAAGATGGGTGCCACCCACTTCCTGCATTATTCTTTCCCCCGCCACATGGCTATGCCACTTTTGGCCCAGCGCAAAGATATTATGGAGCAGACCTGTAAGGAAGAAGGATTGGAATTTGTGTTCGTTACTGCTCCCGACCCCATGAGTGATGTAGGTATCACTGGAGCACAGCAGGCCGTGTTGGAAGACGTTCCGCGTCAAGTCAAGAACTATGGCAAGAATATTGCAGTGTTCAGTACTAACTGCTCCATGCAAGAACCTTTAATAAAGGCCAGTTTGGATACCGGTGCTCTCTTCCCCGAGCAGTGTTGCCCCTCTCCTACCCACGGCTATCCTGGTGCTCTCGGAATTGAGATTACCCCCGAGCAGGCCGGTAATATGCCTGAGATTATTAAGGCTATCAACGACAAGATTGTTGAAAAAGGCGGTGCCGGTCGCTTCGGTACCTGGCCGGTATCGGTAAACATGTTGTTTGTGGAAGGCGGCGTAGAGTTAGCCAAGGATGCCATTGAAGGTAAGATTGACCTTAAAGACACCGTAGCCGTGCAAAAGAAGCTAGAAGAAATTTCTGGCACCACCATTACCCTTAACAAATATAAAGATGACGGCAATTTCCTTTTGCTGATAGCTGGTTCCATCATCTTTGGTGAAGGTGAGCTTGCAAAATAGCCGATTGGGGAAAAGCCGGGTAGCATCTCTGCCCGGCTTTTCTGCCTTTCAAAGTTTTAATGGTCTCTAAAGGAGAGTAAACGATGGCAGAACCGCTATTGTCAATGCGAGACGTCAAAAAACAATTTTATGGTAATATGGTGCTTAAGGGGATTGACCTGGACGTGTACCCAGGAGAGATCCATGCCTTGCTGGGCGAAAATGGTGCTGGCAAATCCACGCTCATGAATGTTCTCTTTGGCATGCCCGTAATTAAAGAAACCGGTGGTTTTGAAGGTACAATCCTCTGGGAAGGCCAGCCAATAGTTGTATCTTCACCCCGTCAAGCGGTAGACTTGGGCATTGGCATGGTCCACCAAGAGTTTATGCTTCTGCCAGGCTTTAAGGTGGCAGAAAATATTAAGCTGGGACGAGAACCTCTAAAAAAGAGCTTACTCTCCCGTTGGTTGGGCACTAGATTATCTTACGTAGATCAGGATAAAATGCGATCCGATGCCCGGGCCGCTCTAAGTAAACTGGAAGTCTCTTTGGATGAATGGATACCAGTAGCTGGATTGCCTGTCGGTTATAAACAATTTGTGGAAATTGCCCGAGAAATTGATAAGACCAATGTGCGCCTGCTGGTGCTGGATGAACCAACCGCTGTTCTCACCGAAAGTGAAGCTGAATTGCTCCTACAAGCCATGCAGCGACTGGCGGCCAAGGGTATTAGCATCCTTTTTATCACCCACCGATTGGATGAGGTTAAAGCGGTAGCTAACCGTATTACCGTGCTCCGAGACGGTGAAGTGGCGGGCGTGCTGGATGCTAAAAAAGCTTCGCTGATAGAAATGGCCCAACTAATGGTAGGACGTAAAATTGAAGCTGCCGACTTACCCTTGCGGACTAAACCTTTGTCAGGGGATGACATGCTAACCATAAATAATCTCCAGGTGAACATGCCGGGGGAACGTGTAAACGGCCTCAACCTAACAATAAAGCGGGGCGAAATCTTAGGCATCGGCGGGCTGGCCGGACACGGCAAAATAGGTATCGCCAACGGCATTATGGGACTTTATCCGGCCAAGGGTGATGTTTATCTAAACGGTGAAAAGATGCCCCTGGGAAAT
>JAAYWY010000280.1 GCA_012516165.1 Bacillota bacterium | reverse complement strand
GTGGTGGGTGTGTTAAAGGCTAAGGTTGCGTCAAACCAAGAGTGGGGCATTGATCGGACGGTTTATATTCCTTACACTGTAGCTCAGCGCCTCAGTGGAGACAACCGCATTGATACTATTAATATTAAAGCCAAAGGTACTGAGGAATCGGCTCAGGTAGCAGTGCAACTAAAGCGTATCTTTTATAAAATCTACCGGCGTCCCGATTCGGTCTATGTTATGAGTCGTGATGACATGCTAAAACAAGTGGCCGAGATGAACCGGGTTATGACGTTAATGCTAGGTGCTATTGCTGGGATTTCGTTGGTGGTAGGCGGCATTGGTATTATGAATATCATGCTGGTTTCCGTAAGCGAGCGGACCCGAGAAATTGGAATTAGAAAAGCGGTGGGGGCTAAAAACGACCAAATCCTGGGCCAGTTCCTTATCGAGGCTGTGATCTTAAGCGCGGCTGGCGGTGTCATTGGTATTGTGCTGGGATCAGGAGCATCGTTTCTTATTCGCCGTTTTGGTCCACCCACGGCAGTAACACCTTCATCTATCTTATATTCCTTTGTTTTTGCTTTGTTGGTAGGAGTCATCTCTGGTGTTTGGCCGGCAGCCAAAGCGGCCAAACTGGATCCCACCGATGCGCTACGCTAACCAGGGGTCGGTGTGAGCTGCAAGCTACCCTAGGATTAACTAGAAGAGGTCCTGGAGTTTATCCACGACCTCTTCTGCAACCAATACAACCCATAACCTCATTAGGCAATAGCTTCTTCATTATCGTCCTTGTCCGGGGTTCGAAGAACGCGTACATCTGATTGAGGGGTATGTTCAATAAGCTGGATAAATATTCCTTCGTCGATGAGAGCGGCTAAGGCTTTGCGTACAGCTACTTCATCTACCTGGCGAACTTTACTGTAAATGCTAACCGTTTTATTAAAGGTTACATAAGGGTGAGTATGAATAGAGTTGGTCACAAAGGCAATAAGGTCGTCCCGGTCAATGGGGCAGGTGCTGCTATCAATGGCCAGTTCACGCACCTCGGAAGCGCTCTGATATAACTCGCGGTTGATAAAATGTGGTATTCCCACCACCACAATATTTTTTTTACAGCGAACCCGAAGGCGTGCCACCACGCTGGAAAAATGGCCATCGCCAGTAACGATAACAATGGTGCCAATGTCTTCCTGATCCAGGTAAGTACCATAGATAGCATCGAGCATGGTAAAGTCGGTGTAATTTTTTACTTTTTCCCGCGAATGGTCACCAGCGGCCTCCACCATTTCAATGCTTTGAGTCCGAAGGAGGTAAGCGGCTCGACGAAGTTCTTCTGATCCTGCTAAGTCGGCGAAAGCCTTGGCTACTTTTAGTTCTCCGTATTCAGAAGCGATGTTGATCAAGTCTTCGATACGAGGTGAAATGCCGTACTGGTTAGACATGGTGAAAAATAGATACTCAAAATCGATAAACAAGGCTACTTTTTCATCAATGGACATTAACCTGAACATCCTTTCGTTAAATAATATACTTCTTATTACCTACTAGTTTTTCATTTTCCGCGGGGCGATATACTTTTGTTCCTACTTGGGAAAAAGCAAGGGCTTGTGATTTAAATAAGAAGTACAAACGGAAGGTGGGAAAAAGATAATCCGCCCCAAGACAGCTTTTAAAAAGCCGTCCTGGGGCCAATGGGCTATCCTTTATAAGGTTACCGGGTGGTTCTTTTTTCCTAAATTATTGTGGCAGGAATTTTTCGTGCCAAGGCCAATAATAATAAGAGAGAAGAAAGATATGGAGGCTTGGCATGAATTATTCCCGACGATCTACTAAGATTTGCCATCTTCTAGTTTGGGTTATGTCTTTTTTTATTTGGTGGGTTTTGTTTAATCCGTTGGCGGTAGCGGCAGTTCCAGATCTACCAGCGGTAGTAGGGGAAGCAGCTATTGTTATAGATGCCGAAACAGGGAATGTTTTAGGGTCTAAGAACCCAGATCTAAAACTTCCCATCGCCAGCACGACGAAGATTATGACAGCCCTTTTAGCCCTGGAAAATGGTCATTTGGCCGATAGGGTTACCTTAAGCGAAGAAGCTGCCTTGCAAGAGGGTAGTTCTATGTATACCAGTCCTGGCGAAAGCTATACGTTGGAAGAACTGTTGTATGGCCTGATGTTAAACTCCGGTAATGATGCTGCCTGGGCTTTGGCTGAGCATATTGCTGGTAGTGTGCCGGACTTTGTTGCTCAAATGAACACGCGTGCCCAGGAACTGGGAGCGGTGAACACTCATTTTACAAACCCCAGCGGACTTCCTGACCCTGATCATTACAGTACAGCTCATGATTTGGCGCTGATAGCAAAGGCGGCCATGGCGCGAGAAGATTTTCGCCGGATCGCAGCTACCAAGGCTCAGAATGTCCCTTGGCCAGTAAAAGAAACCGATAAGCTATTGGTTAACCACAATAAGCTGTTATGGCGTTATGAGGGGGCCGATGGTATTAAGACGGGCTATACTAACCAAGCCCGTCAATGCCTGGTAGCGTCAGCTACCCGGGACGGTCAGCGCCTGATAGCAGTGGTCTTAAAGAGCGAGGGAGAAAACGTGTGGAGCGATGCCCAGCGCTTGTTGGACTGGGGGTTCACCAATTTTTCTACCACTTTGCTAGTGCACTCTGGCGACCAGTTTGGAACTATTCCCGTCAAACGAGGCGAAATTGATAAAATTGTGGCTACAGCGGACCGTGACCTAAAGGCAACGTTACCTAAAGAGAGTGTCGATTTGGTTCAGGCTGTTGTCCAAGAATTACCGGCTTCGTTAACAGCCCCAGTTGATAAAGGGCAGATTTTAGGGAAAGTGGTATTTAC
>JAAYWY010000134.1 GCA_012516165.1 Bacillota bacterium | reverse complement strand
TTTTAATAATGACGCCAATTAGTACCACGATAAATTTTATGACGGAGTTTAGTTTTTGTTAGCGCTTGGTTTCCACCAGCCAAACATCCGCGCAACTATGAGCAGAACTACCAGACCGGCAATGGTAATCCAGGTGAAGCGAGCAGCTTGTCCTTGGCTGATAAGTAGGGGCGGCAAGGCAGTAAGAGCAATGACAATGGGCCGGTTCAAGGCTAGAGCTACAGCGGTGTCTTCCATGGCCCGGGATTTAAATTCGGGATCCACTATACGAAGAAGCATGATACCGGTGGTAAGAACACCGTTGGCGCTGCCCCACACCATCATGTTACGTTCAAACCAGTTTTCCTCTGACATTTTGGATCCCAAAAACATAAACCAGAACCAATTCAAAAGGAAGCCAAAGATAAATAGAAGAGCCATCGGGGCTGCGTATTTGACAATAACCGAAAGTTTGATTGATTCAATGCCAGCTACGATAAGAAAGTCGGTAGCGGTTCCACTGATGCGGTTAACGGTAGCCCGGTCCACATATTTATGGGCACCGGTGGAAAGAAGTATCGATTGCACAATGTAGGCTACAATTAGTGCACAAGCAAAGGCCGGTATTTGAAGATCAGGGTTAATAGTACCGATCCATTCCGAAAGATAATATCCAAGGACAGAAGGTATGAGAAGTAGACCGAGATGAAACGAAATTGGGTCAATGGAAATGGATGCCACTGTGGCTTTACCGTAGGGCTGTTGCTTTTCTTCGCTGATAATCCCGGTCCTAAGTTCGGTTGGCAATTCTGCTGGGGAAGTAATAAAGTTTGTTAATCCTTTACGGGTAGCCCAGTTAATAAGGGCCACACCGCCAACAATGCCACCGATAATGCCCACTGTGGCAGATGTCATGCCTAAAGCTTGGGCTTCTTCCCAACCCAGGGATTCAAAGGCTGCTCCCACAGCAGCAGCGGTGCCATGCCCACCATAGAATCCTGTGGCTAGCATAAGGCCAAAACCAGGATGAAGTTTCCAAATAGCACTCAGAACATAAAGAGACAACGCCATACCAAGCCCATATTGGGCCAGAGCAATTCCAGTGAGGTTACTAAACATTTCACCAATACCACGACCTGATTTACGCCAATCTACAGGCTTGTCGCCGATGGGCATGGAGGCAAACACCAAAATAATTAGGATGCTGGAGTAGGTACCAACTGAGCCGGAAAAAGGTAGCAGGTTTACTCCATTAGGGCCCAAAACCCAAGCTAGTATACCGGCGATAAGGGCGGCAGGTAAAAGCAAGTCTTGAAATAATTTAATTTTGGATCTTAAGAACTGCCCAACTACCAAAAGTCCTCCCATAAGAGCAAAATCCACGAATACTGTCCAAGCAGTGAATTTCATTGCTTTACCCCCAACTTTAGTTTTAGTTAATTTAGTTATTTTTCGCCATGTAGAAGGTAATCGTGTAGTTCTTTCTTAGTCATGTTAGTCAAACCGAGTTTTTCGACAGTGCGACCTTTCTCCCAGAAGTTGTGGGATAAAGCAGCACATGCTAGTTCCACAACAGCCTGGCAGGTAGGAGTAGGGACACCGGCCAGTTTACCTAAAGATATAAAAGGGATAAGACCGGTAGGAATGTCCTCAAATAAATACCGCACGTTCAAAGTTGTGGGTGCTGCAATGCCCTGATAAGCAGGGTTATTGATGAGTCCTTCGCGTAAGCTAGCTGCCTGCACCCCATACACCGATTCCAGCCACTCTAGAGCCGACAAAATGGGAATGTCTAATGTCTTGGCAATAGCGCACCGCTCTTTGTCCACTTGTTCCAGTGCCGCAGTTACTGCAGGTGTCATGCCATCCCGGTAGAACTCAAATTTCTCGCCGCCTTCTATTCGGCCAGCGTTCAGTAGAACCGTGGTGGGATGAAAGACAGCGCCAATATTCATCAGATCGGTATGCAACACCGAGGGGACTGGTTTAAACTGTGGAAAATACTTAGTTAGTTCATTCAATACCGTTTGTGTTTCCACGGCCGGAAATGCAGCCACAGCCACTTCTTTTTTGATACCGTTAATTCGTACACCTGTTGATCCCTCGCTCCGGCAAGCATAAAGCAAGGTTTGTGCTTCGGCTACACATACTTTTGCCGGGCATTTTTCATCTTTTAGTACCTGGGAAAACTCAAGCGCTCCTCCGGTACGGCCGGGGTTTAGTATTATAATTTGACCGTTTCTTAGATAAGGTGCTAATGATCGTGCTATGGACGCATGGGCAAAAGCAGGGACCACCACTAAGATAAGGGTAGCATCCGAGATAGCAGCAAAATCATCACCGCAAACTTGGACCTTACCTTGTCCTTCAACAGTGCCAGAAACAGTAATAGCCCCTTGTTGTTTAATGGCTTTCAGTTCCTCTGGAAAACTACTTAGCAGGCGTACGGGTACACCCTTGAGGCTTAAATGGCCAGCAAAAGCACGGGCCCCGTTGCCTCCACCTACAACTACCACTGGTTTTTGTGTCATTTTAAATCCACCTTACTTAGATCATAGTTTAGCTGTTGTCCACAATAGTTGTAAAAAAGACCAGAAATCTAGATCTAGTTTAGTAGTCTATTCCCCCCTTTTCTAGAAACTGAGTGTTAAGCAAAAAGGCCCAGATTAAAATACGTACTTAGCTATATCAGCTTCAAAAATTCTGAGCCTTTGCTCGGCTTGTTCAGGTACCCTTTGGGCTACGGCAGTCAATAGCGCTTCGGCCACAGCCATAGCCCCTAGGGTGGAAATTTGAAAAGAAGAGAAATTAGCTGGTATTAATAAAGCTACATCGGCTAATCGGGCCACTGGCGATACAGGGCTGTCGGTGAGGGCCAAGATATTAGTGCCGTGTTTTTTGGCTATTTCCGTTATTTCCTGTGTGGCTTTGGTATAACGGGAAAAACTGACTGTTATCAAAAGATCTTCTGGTTCCAGATGGTAAAGTTGTTCATGGTAAAAACCAGCAGACATAGAGAATACCCAAGCATTACCCAACATCATTTGCAGGTAATTACCTAAGTACCAAGAGACGCTGGCAGAGCTACGAAACCCCACAGTGCCAATATGTGAAGCGGAGAGTATCAAGTTTACAGCCTGGTCAAAGTCTTGGGAATTTAAGCTACTAAAAGTGCATTCCAACAGTTCTTTTTGTCGTTTAAGGCACGAAGCTAAGAGAGATTCTTGATCTTGTTTTGGATCCAAACTTTCTTTCAACTTAGTTACTAGAAAGCCCTGTGTCAGTGCTTGGCGCACTTGTTCTTGCAGGTCGGCATAGCCTTTAAAACCGGCCGTAACAGCGAAACGAATTACCGTAGCTTCGCTGACCCCAACTTTCTGACCAATTTGCGCTGCTGTATTGGAGGCAACTTCTGGCAAACGGTTATTTAAAAGATATTGAGCCACCCGTAATTGACTTTCGGATAATTGATCAATTATTTGACTTATTTGTTTTATTATCTCATCCAGCATGAAGATAGAGCCCCCTTGACTGATGTAGGCGCTACAACATTCAGCTATATAGAAGCAGCAACTTCATCATTGCAATTAAATTGTAGCGGTGAAATAGTCAAAAGTCAAGTAATTTTACACACAGTGATCGCTTAAAAAAGACCATAACAGCAAAGAGCCTAAGCAGCATTGCTACTTAGGCTCTTTGCTCATGCTTTGAATTGTTAAGGTTAGGGTCGGTTTAGACAAACATTCCCTTCATTTTCATGGCTTTAACAACTCTTTCGATAGCTATGGTGTAGGCAGCGGTGCGCAGTGTAAGATCCCGTTCTTTGGCTAGGTTCCAAATGTCATCAAATGCTTTGTGCATGATATTGGTGAGGTGGGTATTGACTGTATCTTCGTCCCAATAGAAGGATTGCAGGTTCTGGACCCACTCGAAGTAAGAAACAGTGACTCCACCAGCATTAGCTAAAATATCCGGTACCACAATGATATTGCGCTTGTTCAAGATTTCATCGGCTTCTGGTGTGGTGGGGGCATTAGCGGCCTCTACCACGATAGGGGCCTTAATCCGATCGGCATTTTCTTTGGTAATCTGGTTTTCCAATGCAGCTGGAATGAGTACGTCTACATCACCTTCGAGTAGTTCAGCATTACTGATGGGGGAAGCATCGGGATAACCAGCTAAGAGATGTTTGTCTGAGGTCTTGCAGTATTCCATCATGGCTGGAATATCAAGGCCTTCTTCTTTGTAGAAACCGCCGCTTACGTCGCTGACAGCGACAATACGGCACCCGGCTTGGTGTAGGTAATAAGCAGTGTAACTGCCGTTATTACCAAAGCCTTGGACAGCCACCTTCATTTTGGTGGGATCTTTCCCTAGCCATTTCAAAAGCCGGAGGGTAGTTAAAGCTACACCGCGGCCAGTGGCTTCAGTGCGCCCCAAAGATCCGCCCAATTCAATCGGTTTACCGGTGACAATACCACGAACATCGTCCTGAGCCAGCTCATTAGCCTTATCTACGAACCAACCCATTACTTCAGCGTTGGTGTTTACGTCTGGAGCAGGCAC
>JAAYWY010000133.1 GCA_012516165.1 Bacillota bacterium | reverse complement strand
ATGCTTATGATGGCTACTTTTATTGCCTATACCGCTCTATTGCTGGTACTCGGTATTATGGCTAGTCGCTCCATGGCAGGGCTTAAAGCTAAAGAATATGTGGATGAGTTTTATACCGGGGGCCGTGGCGTAGGTGCTTTTGTAGTAGCCATGGTTCTAGCTTCCGGCCTTTGTAGCGCTGGAACCTTTGTGGGAACTCCTGGACTTGCTTATAGTAACGGGTTAACCTGGGTAGTTCTTACTAACTGGCAAAATTTCATGAACCTTATGGTTCTAGGTGTACTGGGGAAAAAAGTAGGTATCGTAGCTCGTAGAATTAATGCTCGTTCTTTTTTGGATATCTTCGCTGCTCGTTATGAAAATAACCGAACTATCATTCTCCTTGGCGGCTTAAGTATGCTAATTTTCTTAATTCCTTATTCCACCATCCAGTTTATCGGTGGAGCCCGGATGTTTGAAGTCATGACCGGTGTTAACTACTATATCGGTCTTTTGCTTATGGCTGTGGTTGTTATCCTCTACACTGCTTTTGGTGGTATTAAAGGAGCTACCTTAGCCGCTGCCATCCAAGGTGTTGTTATGACTATTGCTGCAATACTTATTTTTACTTTTTCTGTTGCTAAGATGGGTGGGTTAGAAGCAGGAATGAAAGTGGTGCAATCCATCGAACCAGAACTATTAACAGCGCGAGCTGTAGGTGGAGTTGCAACACCCCGCTACTTGGCATCTTTTGCAGTGTTATTTGGTCTAGCTATTTTAGGCATGCCCCATGGAATAACTCCAGCCTTAATTTATAAAAACTCTAAAGCTATGTTGCGTTCTGTAGTTATTGGTGCCATTGCCGTTACCCTATGGACTATCCTAATGGCTACTACCGGCACATTGGCACGTGTTGCAGATCCTAACCTTGCCGTTCCTGACCACGCTACTGCTACCATGACCATGTGGGCCTTGCCACCACTTTTAAGAGGTATTATATTAGCTTGAGTGACAGCCGCTATGCAAAGTACAGTCGCATCTATGCTGATCTTGCTGTCAGGCAGTCTATTAATGGATGTTTATGCCAAAGTAATTCGCCCCGATGTTTCTTTGGAAAAAATAGGCACTTTAGCGCGCCCAGTTACGTTAATCTTAGGGATAATAGCTTTTCTGTTGGCTTTGTTTCCACCCAAAGCCTTGGAGTGGATTGTATACTTTGCTGTGGCTGGACTAGAAAGCTCCTTCTTTGTACCTTTACTCGCAGGTCTCTATTGGCGTAGGGCTAATGTACAAGGTGCCATAGCAGGCATGGTAGGCGGGCTGGGAGCCTATATCATAATTGCCGGTTATTTGAAAAATCTGTCATTTGGCATGCACCCAGTGGTCATGAGTTTAGCGATATCTGCCATTTCTTATTTTGTAGTTACTCTTGTTACCCCGCCACCATCAGAGACCGTATTGAGACTTTATTGGGGTAAAGACCCCATTGTGACAGATCAGTAGTATAAATAGTCCCATAGCCTTATTAAACTAGATAAAAAGTTGAAAGGAGAATTTTGTTATGCTAGATGTGTTAATTAAAAATGGCCAAGTTATCGATGGAACAGGCAACCCATGGTTTAAAGCTGATATAGGTGTGCAAGGTGATAAAATAGCTGTCATAGGACATAACCTCGGTAATGAAGCTCAGATTACTATCAATGCTCAAGGCTTGGTAGTAGCTCCGGGATTCATTGATATGCATACCCACTCTGATCTTCGTGTTTTTAAGCATCCAGAAGAAGATGCTAAGTTAATGCAAGGAATCACCACTGCGCTTCTGGGACAAGATGGGCTTTCGGTAGCCCCTATCGATGATGATAATAAGCCACTCATGATGCAGCGCATTTCCGGACTGTTGGGCACATACCTAGATGAATGGCCTTGGAACTCCATGGACGAGTACCTATCGGCTATAGATGCAGTTAGCCCCGCTACTAACTCTATGATGCTTGTGCCCCACGGCCCTATTCGTGCCATGGCCCTTGGTTGGGAAAATAGGCCTGCTAGCCATGATGAGTTGGAAAAAATGAAAGCTATTTTGGCCCAAGCTATGGAAGAAGGTGCCGTCGGCTTCTCTACCGGCCTTATTTATCCCCCCGGCATGTACGCTGATCATAAAGAATTGATAGAACTTTGCAAAGTAGCGGCATCCTACGGTGGTTTCTTTGTGGTGCATATGCGCAATGAAGGTGATTATTTAGAAGAATCTATCCAAGAAGTAACAGATATTTGTTTAAAAGCCGAATGCCCTCTCCATATTTCTCACTTAAAAGCAAGCGGACAACCAAATTGGGGTAAGTCAAAGAAAGCTCTAGCCTTAATTGAAAAGGCTCGCGAGCAGGGATTAGAAGTTACTTTCGATCAATATCCATATATCGCTGGCAGTACAATGCTAGATGCCGTTATCCCGCCTCGGTTTCATACCGGTGGAACCAAGCAACTATTGGAAAGTCTTAAAGACCCTGCCATACGTGAAGAAATTAGACTTGTACAAGAAAACGTAAAACCCGAACGTTGGGAAAACTGGGTCGCTGCCTGCGGATGGGATAATATAATGATAAACGCTGTTGTATCCGACAAAAATCGTTTTGCGGAAGGAAAAACAATAGCTGAATTATCGCAAGAATTGAACAAGACACCCTTGGATGTAGTTGCTGATCTAATAATTGAGGAGAAAGATGCTGTTACCATGACCATCTTCTATGGTTGCGAGGATGACATAAAAGAAATCATGAAAAGCGATTACATGACTGTGTGTTCTGATGGTATCGTAGGAGGCAAGCCTCACCCTCGAGTGTATGGTACGTGTGCACGGATACTGGGTAAATATGTTCGTGAAGAAAAAGTTGTCACTTTGCCTCAGGCCATCAAAAAAATGACCTCTTTGCCCGCCCAACGCCTAGGTCTACAAGATAGAGGCCTTTTACGGGAAGGCCTTGTTGCTGATATTACAATTTTTGACCCAGACAACATTCAAGAAAAAGGTACCTGGGATAATCCCAGTCAGTATCCGGAAGGAATAATACATGTGCTGGTAGCAGGTCAACTAGCTGTTAAGAATGGTAAAATTACCGGCGCCCGAGCCGGAAAAGCCTTGAGGCGCCGTTAAAGTTTGTTACTCTCACTTTGTCTGCTATCTTCCGTTATACCATAACGTTGCAACTTCCTTACCACTGTTGCTTGGCTAATATTAAGTAATTTTGCCAGTTTTCTGGTGCTCTGCAAAGAACTATACAGATCTTGCAACAATCGTCGTTCAGTATTTTGTAGATATTCTTCTAATGAAGCAAAGGGAAAGCTCTCCACGTCCGCGGAAGTACTTTGTACTAATGTGTCCAAACTAATTCGCTTGTCAGCAGAAGTAATAAGCAACCGTTCAATAGTATGCTCTAGCTCACGTACATTACCAGGCCAATCATAATCATAAAATAGTTGTAATACCTCCGGTTCAATTGCTTTGGTAAATCCATACTTCTTGTTAAACTGTTGAATAAAATAATGTGTAAGTACAGCAATATCTTCTTTTCGTTCTCTCAGTGGGGGAATTCTAATTGGTACTACTTTTAACCGATAATATAAGTCCTCACGAAATTCTCCCTTTTCCACCAGCTGCTCTAAGTCCTTATTAGTAGCCGCTATAACTCGCGTGTCTACTGCAACCGTATCTATACTACCTACACGGCGCACATTTTTATCCTGGAGAACCCTGAGCAAACGTGCTTGAGTCTTGAGGCTTAAATCTCCTATTTCATCTAGAAATAGAGTTCCCCCATGGGCTGCCTCAAATAAACCTACCTTACCCTGTTTCCTCGCTCCTGTAAAAGCACCTCCTTCATAACCAAAGAGTTCTGATTCAATCAACTGCTCTGGAATAGCAGCGCAGTTTACAGCCACAAACGGGTGTTCCCGCCCAGAGCTTAGGTCGTGGATAAAACGAGCAATAATCTCTTTTCCCACACCAGATTCACCTGTAATTAAAACTGTCGCATCAAAGGGAGCCACACGGGCAGCCAAGTCAATAACGTCTGCCATGACTTTACTTCGATAACAAATCTTGGCTGCTTTTTCTTTTTGTAAACGGGCAAGCTCTGCTTGATAAAACTCAGCTTCAATAGTACGTTCTTCCAATTCTTGCTTAATTCGATTGAGATCGGTCATATCACGTAATACTGCTACAATAAAAAGCAGTTTCTTATGCTGATCAAAAACTGGATTACCCGAAATAAGCAGCTCGCGTCCAGTCAACGCCGCTTTTTGCATTATGCTCGCTGACTTTTTGGTATGAAGAATGATCTCGGTAAGCGAAGGTGAAGAAATATAACCTTTTTCCACAGCATAACTAACTTTTTTACTAATTATTTCTTTAGACTCTATTCCTATAAGCCGTTCATACCCTTTATTAACATAGCTATATATCCCTTCGTTTGTTACCACCGCAATACCATCCGGAACATGGTTCATAATTTCAAGTAAATTCTCCGATTTAAGATTATCTTCCACCCAGCCCAATTTCGTCTTCACCTCCGTTTGCTTTTGTTATAACCAATCTTGGGTAATATGTTTTCTAGAGTTGTAGTAAAAAGTCCTTGTTTTATGGAAAGGATGTTTTTATCATGAAAGACCTCCAACACTGCCTTTCTTGGGTAGAGGAAGACAAAAAAGTAATTTCTCCTGCTTCACGGGTGCCATATTATCCGCTGGTTGTCGACCATGCCAAAGGCTGCACGGTGGTAGATGCAGACGGCAACGAATACTTAGATTTTTTGGCTAGTGCTGCGGCCTTAAACACAGGACATTGTCATCCCAAAGTAGTAGCTGCTATCAAACAACAAGCAGATAAATT
>JAAYWY010000132.1 GCA_012516165.1 Bacillota bacterium | reverse complement strand
GCGGGAGTCAATACTGCAGCCATGCCTATCGGGAACTACTGCAGAAGCACGGTTTCCTATGTAGCATGAGCCGCAAAGGGGAGTGCCAGGATAATGCCTGTGCAGAAACCTTTTTTCATAGTTTGAAGGTTGAATGGATATATGGAGAACCGTTGAAATCCAGATATCAGATGAAAAAGCAAGTCAGGGAATGCATCGAGGTGTTTTACAACCGGCAGAGACTGTATTCTAATAATGGATATCTCTCGCCTTGTGATTTTGAAAGAGTTAATCAGTCCAGCTTCTTACTGTCCGCTTAGGCTTGACCAGATCATCTTACAACGTGGTAGTGATGCCGATATAGTTGTTCTGGATAAGGATTTAAACATAGAATATGTATTTGCTAAAGGGAAATGTATGGTTAGGGAAGGGCAGATTGTAGTCAAAGGGATGTTTGAATAGATGTGATTGTGTATAAGTACAGCTGATGGTGCTCGGGGCATGCCCCGAGCACCATCAGCATTGGGAGTACCAGAGCCGTTGAATGAAGGTGTCATGTGGTACTGAGAGGATGAATTTGTTGACCCACAGGAGTGCTTCAGAATGCTTATAAATGATCAATTGCGAGTAATATCGCTTATGTTGCGAAAAAATTGTGACATGGTAAGGAATCAAGATAACATCTACAGGTCAAGAAGTCAGTGCTTGGATAGGTTTGTTTTTGTAGCGCTCTAGAGCGTACCGAACTATGGTTCCGATAAATTCAGGTGCTGACATACCTTCGGCTTCGGCCATGTATCCCATGTAACCTTTGTGGGCTGTATCTGAGGACATGGTAAGGCCAGCGAAGGTATTAATTTCCAAAAAATAGGGTGTGCCATCTGGTGCCACTATCATGTCTATTCGACCGAAATCCCGTGCATTCAAGACATTATATATTCTCCGTGCTGTATCTTTAATCCGTTTTTCTTCTGACTTGGAAAAATCAGCAGGACAATGAATAATCTCCTTACCCAGCATTTTATGTTCATAGGTGTTAGTAATAGCAGAACTATACTCGATCTCTAGAATAGGTAATATTCTGGGATTATTGTTACCGATAACACCTACGGTGATTTCCCGCCCTGTTATAAACTCTTCTACTAAAGCAGGCTGACCAATTTGCTGGGTGATTTTATCGATTACTTTAGGCAAATCTTTAGGATGCTTGACCACATTTTCTTCACTTATCCCGCCACTCCCCCGCCCTCTTATTGGTTTTACAAATAGCGGATATTTCAGGGAATGTTCTGGAATTTGACCAGAATTTTTCACAACAAAAAACTTTGGAGTCGGCAGTTTGTGAAATGCGACCAGCTTTTTGCGAGCGGCTTTGCTGGTGGCTACAAGGTCTAGCCCTGAACCGACAAAGGGGATGCTGAAAGCTTCCAAGAAAGCCACTTCTTTTAGAGATGAGGCATTAAATACAATATCTATATTTTGTTTTATTATTTCTTTAAGGGTTTCTTTAGGATCTTGTTTCCACTCGATTAAAGCAGCATCAAACCCGGCCTCTTTAATGGCCGTCATGTGCTGAAAGGCCTCGTCGTAGGCATCGTCATAGATGTTTTTTTGAGATATTCGTCTTTGCAGCTCTACATTACGAAACTTGCGCCAAAATATTCCTAACTTCAATAGTATATCCCTCCATATTCAAGATGTAAGCAAAGAAGCATACTTGCACCAATATTATTGTAACATTCTAGATATGGTCGTGCAATAGGGGGAATATTTGTGTAGAACAACATCTTTCTTTAACAAAGGTCGAGCCGAGCAAAAATTATACTGCTGTAAGCAGGATTTGTTTATTACTAAAGAGAATATAAATATAGGGGAATATGATATATTGGGAAATATATATTGGGTTGTGAGGGGGAGATAGGTGAATACATACTACTTTGTTGGTGATGCCCAGGTAGCGAGTAATAATCCTATCTACCAACAGTATGGTGCATTCTTTATTGGTTTGGAAATTGATGTTAGTGGTAATATAATAGAAGCCAGTTGTAATGCGATTTTACCGCTTACACGAAGGTTTATTCGCCGATTGCTTATCGGCCGCAATATTAACGATATAGAAGACATCTGTGCTGATGTGGAGAAATATTATCACGGATCGTCACAACGTACAGTGGTGGTAGCGTTAAAAGATGCCCATAAGAAATACCATAATAAACTAGTTGATTAGCTGTTGACTGAATAGGTAATATAATAATAGTTTGGTGCTGCTTTGCCTGCCTCTTTGCCTTAGTTTGCAAAATGCACAGGCAAAATCCAGCCTAAAAAAACGTAACCAAAAGTTACGGCTTTTTAGGCTGTTTTATTTTGGGGGGTGATATAGATAACGTCACATTAGTTTCGGTGGACTCGCACATATTATTGATGAAGGAGTGATGATGAATAATGATCGCTAATTTGCATCCTTTATTTGGCCTTGCACCTCTTATTATTTATATTATTTTGGCCTTTAAAGAAGTCCATCCGGTTCTCAGCGTATTTTTGTGCGTTATTATTGGGGCTATATTGGTTCAACAACCATTGCTGGGTTTGGGTGGAGTTATTGCTGAAGCACTAGGTTCCTTTTTGTCACTGATCGGTCTTATCATTATGTTAGGTTCGGGCTTGGGTGTAGTTCTTAGGCGAACTGGGGTGGCCGACAATTTGGTTAATTTGATTATGCATAAAATAGGGGTCAACACCGAGAGTAAGGCCATCCTAGCTACTATGGTAACTTCGGTACTACTGGTTTCCTTATTGGGTACGTTAGCTGGAGCAAACGCGATTTTGGCTCCTATTGTTATCCCATTGGTGGCGGCTGTAGGAATTACTCCAAGTACCTTAGCCGCTATTTTTCAAGGTGCTGGGCAGTCAGGCTTGTTCCTGGGACCGTTTACGCCTCCCATGGTTACCTTAATGGAGCTCACAGGGCTAAGCTACCCCCAGGTGCTTTTAAGTGCCGGACTGCCGGTATCAATTATCTGCTGGGTGGTTACGTATTTTATGGCCCTAAAGATACAAAAATCCACAAAAGGTGTTTATAAGTACGAAGAGGTAGTCCAAACCAGTGAGTCTTATGTGGCCAGTCCGTCTGCTCAGCGTGGTACTCTAGTATTTATTCTTACTTTAATAGCCTTGCTGATCTACGGCATAGTGGTAAAAGGTGGAGCATCTTATGCGGTAGTGGTTATGTTTACCACTGCTATCACTACTGGTTTAGCTAGCGGCCTGAGAATGGGCGAAATCTTCGATGCCATGATGGAAGGCTGTGGGCGTTTAGTTTGGCTGTTTATTATGTTTGTGCTGTTTGAGCCTTTTCTTAATTTTGTTGATCAATCGGGTGCCTTTGCTGCTTTGGTGGAATTACTCACTCCTATTATTACCTCTGGTGGGAAACTGGTGTTTACCCTCTTTACAACCATAACTGGAGTTTTTGGAATCTCTGGAGCAGCGGTGGCCCAGGCTGTGTTAATGAATAAAATGTTTAGCCCCTTTTTGCAGCAGTTAGATATTCCCATGGGATTATGGGCAGCCATCCTTCTTATTGGCTCCCAGATGACTTCGTTTGCTTATCCTGGGGCGGACATGTTGGGTCAAATGGGGTTAGCCCGGTCTAAGGATATTAAGTCCATGGTTAAGCTAGGTCTTACTTTGGTGGCGGCCACAATGGCTTATGTTCTGGTATTTTCCTTGTTTTAGGGCATAAGTTTTGGTTGAAGGAGGGGTTTTCTTGTTACCAGAAAGAAGGATTTTAGAGATCTTAAGTGCTTGTGACGGAGAAGTGGGGTTATATCTAGAGGATCTTACCTCCGGTGAATGCTTTACTGTGAATCCAGAGCGCGTATTTCCGTCGGCCAGCACCATTAAGATTCCAATTTTGGCAGCTTTGTTCCAGGCTGCAGCCGAGGACAAGGTGAATCTTGATGCTGAGATAACTATTAAACCAGAGAATAGGGTAGGCGGCTGCGGAGTACTCAGTGTACTGAACCCCAATCTACGCCCGACTATCTTAGATGTGGCGACCCTCATGATTATACAAAGCGATAATGCGGCCACCAACGAGCTTACGGATTTGGTAGGAATGGAGAAGGTCAATAAGCTATCACGGGATTTGGGGTTAAAACACACAGTGCTGCAACGGAAAATGATGGACAGCGCAGCGGCTAAAGCGGGACGGGACAATTTTACTTGTGCTCAAGATATGGGCATGCTCCTGCACTTGTTGGTAGAGGGGCAGGTAGTCAGCAAAGACGCTTCGGCTAAGATACTGGACATCATGAAAAAGCAGCAACTTAGAAACAAACTGCCCGCTTTATTGCCAGAGGAAGTGACTATTGCCCATAAAACAGGCGACTTGAATCTCCTAGAACATGATGTAGGCGTTTTTTTCTTACCCGACCGCACTTACATTCTAGCTATACTAACGAATAAGCTAGCATCTAATGCTGCCGGTGTTAAGACTATCAACGAAGTTTCGCGTGTTGTTTACGAAGCGTACGCAGGCCACGAGGGGTAGAGGCCAAGCTTTGCTTCGACACCAAGGCCCCCAGCGACAAACTAGGGGGCCTTGTTCTATAGCGCAAATGTTTGGTATACTTACCCCGGTGTGTTGCTTTAAGGGAGTATATAATATATCATGATCGGTGGCTTAAAGGGGCCTTTAAGATTAATTCCCTGCCTGAGGAGTTGCTGATTCTATTGGAGGTACATTTTCTTGCGTCTTAATCTAGGCTAGGGTATACTGAAGTTGTAGTTTGGCATTTTACTATGCCCATGGCGCTGACTGTGTGGTAGCGCCTTTTTTGATATGATTTTTATCCCTTAGGTAAAGAGGGGGAACGGCTGATGGCTTTATTGCAGGCCGATAAAATAGGTATAGCCCTTGGTGATAAACAGGTCTTAACCGAGGCCAGTTTAGTTATCGAGG
>JAAYWY010000279.1 GCA_012516165.1 Bacillota bacterium | reverse complement strand
GCTGGCAGTGGCAGCAGGGGCCACCTATGTTAGCCGTTGGAACACCAGCCACGGGCCCCAGGCTATTAAAGCCATAAAAACAGCCTTAAGCCATCCAGGGTTTTCCTTAGTAGAGATAGTTTCCCAGTGTCCCACCCACTTTGGTCGCTATGTTCTAAAAAGTAGCAATCCGGCTGACTTAGTGAAATGGATCGAAGACAACTCAGTAATGCTACGCGAAGCCGACAAACTTACAGCAGAGGAAAGAGCTGGCAAGTTTGTCCTGGGCGAATTTATTAACATCAAGCGCCCAGTGTTTACAGGTAGCACCATATACAAAGAAGGTGATAATGCATGAAGCCGATCAGCATAAGACTATGTGGCTTTGGTGGACAAGGGGTAGTGCTATCGGCAGTAATACTAGGTACAGCTGCCGTTACCAAAAGAGGACTGTACGCAGTTCAGACCCAATCCTATGGCTCCGAGGCTAGAGGTGGCCAATGCCAAGCCGAACTTATTATCTCCGACCAACCGATCAACTCGCCCATGGTGGAAAAAAAGGATCTTCTTATTGCCTTGTCCCAAAGCGCCTTGGATCGCTATTTACCCAGTTTACGCAAAGGTGGCACCCTAATTATTGATCCCCAGTTAGTAAAAGACACCCGCGGCTGCCAAGAAAGGATTATTCCGGTACCGGCCACCGAAACAGCTGTTCATTTAGGCAACAGAATATCGGCCAATATGGTGGTCTTAGGCTTTATCCAACAAAGCACCGGCTTTTTAACTAAAGAAGACCTGGTAGCAGTTATAAAAGAACTTACACCGCCCCGGTTTTTAGATCTAAACCTACAAGCAGTAGATGAAGGAATTAAGCTCGCCCAAGGAGTAACAGTGGAGGTCTAATATATGAAACTGTTTGAATTTCAGGCTAAACGCATCTTTGCCCAGTATGGGCTCCCAGTACCGGAAAGCGATTTATTGCTGTCTTCACAAGATCTTCCCGAGTTGCCTTTCCCCTTAATCCTAAAAGCCCAGGTTTTAACTGGTGGACGAGGCAAAGCCGGTGGTATCAAGATTTGCTCAGATAAAAAAGAATTGGGTTCATTACTTACAGAACTTTTTAACATGCGGATCAAGGGCGAACCGGTTCGGGCTGTACTGGCTGAGGAAAAAGCTAAGATTAACCAAGAATTTTACCTTTCTATTACATTACAAGGGAGCAAAGCCCGGCCCCTTATTATCGCTAGCCCTGCTGGTGGTATGGATATAGAACAAGTAGCAGCTAAGACTCCGGAAAAAATTATCAAAATACCCATAGATCCATTAATAGGACCACAAGACTATCAAATACGGTACTTAGCCAAACGAATGGGTTATCAGAATAAAACCGAGCTTAAAAATTTTGTAGCTAACCTTTATCAAGCATTTTGCGAGTTAGACGCCACTCTTTTGGAGATCAATCCCTTGGCATCAACTGATAAGGGTTTAGTGGCGTTAGACGGCAAAGTTACCCTCGATGACAAGGCGAATTTTCGACAGGAGGCATTATTTAAAGAACTGCTGGCAGAACAGCAAGACTTGCCAGGGGCTGATCCGGCTTCAGCTCACATGAGCGAAGACACCATCACTTATGTCCCCCTCACCGGAACAGTGGGCCTTATCAGCGATGGTGCTGGGACCGGCATGCTTACCTTAGATCTAATCAAAGACGCCGGGGGCGAAGCCGCCAACTTTTGCGAGATGGGTGGACTCACCAGTCCCGAAATTATGTACAAAGCCATGGAAACAGTACTTAGCGATCCTAATGTTAAAAGTTTATTGGTGGTTCTCATCGGTGGGTTCAACCGCATGGACGAAATGGCCGAAGGAATTGTCAAATATAAAAAAGTCCACGGCCTTAACATACCAGTTATTGTACGCATGTGCGGGACCATGGAAGAAGAAGGCAAAGAATTAATGGCCCAAGCAGGCATTCCCACCTATGATGATCTTCTGGAAGCAGTAGGGGCGGCAGTTAAAGGAGCGGAGGGTGAAGCAGATGGCAATTCTAATTGACAAAAATACCAAGGTGTTAGTGCAAGGGATCACCGGCCGCTCAGGAGCTCTTCAGACCAAGGTGATGAAAGATTACGGGACCAAGATTGTAGCTGGTGTTACCCCGGGCAAGGGCGGAAACACGGTGGAAGGTATTTCGGTGTACGATTTTGTAACCGAGGCTGTGGCTGAGCATTCAATCGATGCTGCTATCAGTTTTGTTCCACCCCGTTTTAGCAAAGATGCCTGCTTCGAGATCATTCAAGCAGGGATAAAATTTCTGGTAATCACTGCCGAAGGCATACCGGATCACGATGTAATACACATATTGGCTTATGCCCAAGCCAACGGTTGTACAGTGTTGGGCCCAGGTACCGCTGGCGTGATTTCTCCCGGGAAGTGCAAACTGGGAGCCCATCCTCCTCGTATGTATACCCAAGGCAGTGTCGGTCTGGTATCGAAAAGCGGGGCGCTGTCTTATGAGATCGGGAAAATGCTCACCGAAGCGGGCATTGGCCAATCCACCGTTTTGGCCATCGGTGGTGGTCCCATTTGGGGTTTGACACAGAAAGAGGTCATAGAACTGTTTGAGCAGGATCCGGAAACAGATATCATCGTTTTGGTGGGCGAAATCGGCGGCACCATGGAAGAAGAAGCAGCTGAGTTTATCGCCGAGCATGTAACCAAACCAGTAGTAGCCATGATTGTTGGCCGAGCAGCTCCCAAAGGAAAATCCCTAGGCCATGCTGGCGCAATAATCCAAGGTAACCGCGGTACTGCCCAAGCCAAGATCGAGGCCCTTAGCCAGGCTGGTGCCCATATTGCCCGTACCCCCCAAGAGATCGTCGAGCTGATCAAACACATCCGAGGTGATAACAAATGACAGTTCATATAGACGGGGCCATTTGCAAAGGCTGCGGCCTTTGCCTCCACTACTGCCCCCATGGCGTTTTCCAAATGACCGAACAAATTAATGAGAAGGGGTACAACATCGCTGGCGTAGTTCACCCGGAGAAATGTACCAAGTGTAAGTTATGTGAAATGAATTGCCCGGATCTGGCCATTTGTCTGAACTAAATAACATCTCGTTTATTATGGAGATATGGCTTCAGAGGGGGTTGATGCCGTAAAACAACGACAAAGGGTTCGACTTTCTATACTGAAAGGAGATTGCAATGAAAAACCTATCGAAAACTAGAATGTATTTGTTTCTTGTATTAATTCTAACTGTTGCCATGGCAGTGTCTGGTTGTGGCGATGGCGGGAATCCAGGGGAGCCCTCAAATCAAGAGAACAGCAACCTAATAATCGGAACAGGCGATGTCAATGGTACTTATTATCCTTTAGGGGGAGCACTAGCGCGTCTTTGGTCTAAGAACATTGAAAACGTATCTGTGTCTGCACAATCCACTGGTGCATCAATAGAAAATGTTAAGCTTATAGAAGCTGGGGAAATAGAGCTAGGACTGACTCAAAACGATGTGGCCGAATTTGCAAGTAAAGGTATCATGATGTTTGAGAAGCCACATAAGAAGATGAAAATGATCGCTAGACTGTACCCAGAGGACGTTGTAGTGTTCGTTAGAAAAGGTTCTGGTATTAAGAGCTTTGCGGATCTCAAAGGTAAGCGGGTTTCCATTGGTGTTCCTGGAAGTGGTGAGTCAGCAGATGCGCAACTAGTATTCGAAGCATACGGAATGACGTTTGATGATATAAAGGGTGGCTATATGTCGTACTCCGATACTATAGACAGAATGAAAGACGGATTACTTGATGCCTGTTTTACGGTAAATGGTTCGCCAGCTGCAAGTTTCCAGGAACTTGCCTTAACTACTGACATAGAGCTTCTAAACTTTTCTGAGAAAGAAAGGGACGACATTATTAGCAAGTTCCCATTCTTCGTTAAGAGGGAGTTGCCAGCTAACCTTTATAAAGGGCAAGATGAAGAAGTAAAAACCCTTTGTGTTCAGTCATGTTTAGCTGTTGGAGAAGATGTTGACGAGGAATTAGTGTATCAATTGACCAAAACACTATGGGAAAACTATGAGGAACTAGGTGACATGATTGCGACGGCTAAATTTATGGATCCAGAAGACCCTGTGCAAGGAATAACTACCGATGTTCATCCAGGTGCTATAAAATACTACAGGGAAGTTGGAGTGTGGAAGGATTAATACAATAGCATTCTATATACTGTAGCTTACATCGTAATCTAAGTAAGCACGAATGGGTTCCCATTCGTGCTTACGTTTGAAGTAGGAAAGGCGAGGTGCAAAAACATGGATACTAAGCCTAAGGAGTGCGTAAATGAAATAGATAGTAACAACGAAGGCAAATCAAGTGAGCTATGGAATAGTCTTGCTAGAGTGGTTGCCTTAGTATTCACATGTTTTCAGTTATATACTGTGGTTTTTGGGGTCTTGTTACCGCCTATCCAACGGTCAATCCATTTATCATTTGCTTTAGTGTTGGCTTTTATAATATATCCAAGAAAAAGGGGAGGTAGGCAGAATAGGGTAGATCTATTTGACCTAATATTAATTGCAATGAGTTGTGCTATAGCCGTTTACTGGATTATAGAGTACGAAGGGATCATGTTAAGGGCTGGTGAAGTTAATTCCTTGGACTTGGTTATGGGAATTTCCGCGTTGATTTTGGTATTTGAGGGGACCAGAAGGGTATTGGGTTACCCCATGTTTCTAATAGCGGCGGTTGCCCTTTTGTATTGCTATTTCGGCAACTATGCACCTTCATTTATGTTACATCGAGGTTTCAGCCTTAGACGTATCGTTGCACATATGTACATGGGGACTCAAGGCATCTATGGGATACCCATAGGAGTAGTTAGTACGTTTGTTTTCATGTTCTTACTCTTCGGTTCCTTTTTAAGCAAAACAGGTGTAGCTCAATTTTTTAACGATTTTGCAAATGCTTTGACGGGAAGGGCTGCTGGAGGACCTGCAAAAGTAGCTGTTATAAGTAGTGCATTACAAGGAACAGTTTCCGGTAGTTCTGTTGCAAACGTGGTAGCGTCAGGAAGCTTTACTATCCCGATGATGAAGAAAACAGGTTATACACCAGAATTTGCTGCTGCAGTTGAAGCTGCAGCTTCAACTGGCGGCCAAATAATGCCCCCGATAATGGGCGCTGCCGCCTTCTTAATGTCCGAATTTACTGGTATACCCTATTGGAATATTGCCCTATCTGCTGCAATACCAGCACTCCTTTATTTTTCAGGTGTGTTTTTTGGTGTTCATATTGAGGCCAAGAAATTAGGGTTAGAAGGTTTGCCTGAAAACGAAGTCCCCAATGTGTTTGCGGTTGTTAAAGAAAGAGGCATAATGTTTCTGCCTATTATTGTAATAGTTGTTATTCTGGCTTCTGGCATGACACCAATGAGAGCTGCTTTGGCTGGCGTTATCTGTGCGATTGCCGTTGGAGCGATCTATAAGAAAAGTCGTCTTAATATCAGAGATTTTCTTGATGCATTTGAAGAAACTGCAAATACCGCAATAGGTGTTGCAATCGTTAGCTCAATGGCAGGAATAGTAGTTGGTTGTGTAACTCTTACCGGACTAGGATTGAAATTAGGTGGCGGGTTAGTGGATTTAGCTAGAGGGAACTTGATGTTAACAGCGATGTTTTCCATGATATCATCTATCGTTTTGGGTATGGGGGTGCCAACTACGGCTAATTATGTAATTACCTCTACGATTGTAGCACCTGCCCTTATTCAATTGGGAGTACCTGTTATTGCAGCACACTTGTTTGTATTTTATTTTGGTATAGTTGCAGATATTACACCTCCAGTGTGCGAAGCAGCTTTTACTGGGGCCGCTATAGCTGGAGGCGATCCGCTAAAGGCTGGATTAAATGCAACAAAGTTAGCTATTGGTGCCTTTATTGTTCCTTATGTGTTTATTAATTCTCCGGAACTTGTTTTAGTTAATGTTAACTGGTATAAGCTTCCGGTAATGATTATAGGAGCTTTATTGGGAATGTATTCTATTGCTAGTGCAGCAGAGGGTTGGTTTATTGACAATCTGAACATCTTTGAAAGAGTACTCTTGGTTATTGGCGGGATTATGCTTATTCAACCTTCTTTAACAACAGACATTTTAGGTGTTATTATACTGGTTGCATTTTTTGTATACAAGAAGCTAGTTGCTAAAAAGAGATCTTGCATTAATAATTCGATAAAACAGATGTAACACATGGTACGTACGAGTAGTGGAAAGAACAGGTTTAGTATCGCATGTCTAGGCGAGCCTGTAGAAATAACTAATGTGTGTTAGGATGTTCATGTTTTACACTCTCTGACCGAGTGTCTTACGCTTGTAATTTTGAGGCTATGCATAAATGATTTACTGCAGCAGTTATTAAAGTACTTTTTCTAAAGAGGATTTGATACTAAGCCAGGTACTTGTTTGTAGAGTTTGAAGCTCAATTCATAATATTGAAAGGGAGGCGTGGTAATCTTGTTTAGACAATCTGCTAAGATGCAAGATGTGCCTTTTTCTTCAATCAGAAAGGTATCGGCAGAAGTAGCAAAGTTGAAGGCACAAGGGGTGGATGTTGTAGGTTTGAGCCTTGGTGAACCTGACTTCGATACTCCGCCGCATATTATTGAAGCCATGGCTGATGCAGCGCGTAGGGGTGAGACTCATTACACTAATAACAAAGGTATCATTGAGCTGAGAGAGGCTGTTTGCACTAAACTCAGGAATGACAATGGCTTGGAATATGATCCGGAAGAAATAATTTGTACGGTGGGTGTTACCGAGGGCGTATTCATTTCGTTAACCAGTTTCTTAGATCCTGGGGATGAGATCTTGGTACCGGACCCGGCTTGGCTCAACTATACACATGTTCCCACTATGAATGGAGCTAAGTCTATGGGGTATTCCTTAAGGGAAGAGAATGAATTTCAGATTGACGTGGATGAACTGGAAGATAAAGTTACCGAGAAGACTAAGATGATGGTTATCCTGGATCCGAGCAACCCCACGGGCTCCATTCAGAAAAAAGAGACTCTGAAAAAAGTAGCCCAGTTTGCTGTTAAACATGATCTATTGGTAGTATCGGATGAGATTTACGAGAAAATTATTTACGATGGTAATAAACATTACAGTATAGCAGCTTTCCCTGGGATGCGGGAACGGACCATTGTCTTAAACGGTTTTGCCAAGGCCTACGCCATGACCGGTTGGCGTTTGGGTTATGTGGCTGCTCCTTATGAGTTAATAGATGTTATGACACGGCTGCACATGTACTCTGTTACCCACGCCTCGTCTATGGTGCAATGGGGTGGGGTGGCAGCTTTAACCGGTTCTCAGGAACCGGTGGAGCAAATGGTAGCTGAATTCCAACGTCGTCGCGACTTTATGGTTAAGGCACTAAACGATACTAAAGGACTTTCTTGTTTGAATCCAGGTGGAGCGTTCTATATATTCCTTAATACTACTAAGACAGGTATGACTTGCGAGGAATTTACTACTTTCCTCTTACATGAAGCTAATGTAGGCGTTGTTCCGGGAACGGCGTTTGGCTCGTCGGGGAAAGGTTTTGTACGCATTTCCTATGCAACGTCAATGGAAAACCTAGAAAAAGCAGCGGCTAGAATTAAAGAGGCCATGGATGGTATAATCAAGTAGTAAGTACTGGATGTGGAGGGAAGAAGACATGGTAACAGTTGGACTCTTTGATTCCGGGTTTGGTGGGCTTACAGTGGTGCGCGAGGTAAAACGACAGCTCTCGGGAGCCAATGTAGAATTTTACGGAGATAATGGCCGTGCTCCTTACGGGCCTCTGTCAAAGGAAACAATTGTGGGGTATGCCCGGCAGATCTTAGATTTTTTAGCCGGTAAGAATATTGACATTGCTATTATTGCCTGTAACACGGCGACCGTTGCTTCTTGGGAAGAAGTGAAAGACGAATATCTCTTCCCTGTGCTAGGGGTAATCAAGCCGGGGGTAAGAGGTGCGCTGGCGACAACACGTAACAAGAAGATTGGTGTCGTTGCTACTGAGT
>JAAYWY010000131.1 GCA_012516165.1 Bacillota bacterium | reverse complement strand
TCCCCACAACAATACCGGCCGATTTTCCATGGCCAAAATAGGTCATGGCTTTCCCTAGTAAATTACCAGCCTCAATAGTAGGCACTAGTAAAATATCGGCTTGACCGGCTACGGGACTTGTAATTCCCTTGTGAGCTGCCGCTTCAGCGCTGATGGCGTTGTCTAGCGCCAACGGACCATCGATGATACAACCTTTAATCTGTCCCCTGGCCCCCATCTGGACCAAAGCAGCTGCATCCAACGTAGCGGGCATATCGGGATTGACCACTTCCACCGCTGCCAAAGCCGCCACTTTGGGCTCAGCAATACCTAGCGCATGGGCCACTTCCACGGCATTGGTCACAATATCAGCCTTTTGTTTTAGATCGGGAAACATATTCATACCACCATCGGTAAGGAAAAAGAGGCGGTTATAGCTAGGTAACTCGTAAATCATAACATGGCTTAGAATTCTCCCTGTGCGCAGACCAATTTCTTTGTCCAACACTGCTCGCAAAATATCGGCTGTGGACATAAGGCCTTTCATTAACAGCTGCGCCTGGCCCGAGCTTACCAGTTCCACTGCTCGCCGAGCACAGCTGACTGTTTGCGGTTCGTGGTACAAAGACACGTCAGTTAGATCAAAGCCTATCTTGGTCGCCAGTTCCCGAATCTTTTGTTCATCTCCGACCAGGAGCGGAGTGGCAATTCCAAGCTTCCGTGCTTCCTTTACTGCCAATAGGACTTCTTCATCCGCTGCTGCCGCCACTGCAAGTGAGAGCGGCCCATACTCCCTGGCCTTTGTTACAAGTTCAGCCAGGCTTTTAATCACTCTTTTTCGCCTCCTTCTTCTTTTTTGGCAAAGGTGCCCTTTTCTGAACACTGTGGACATTTTTGTGGTTTGCAACGGCCTTCTTTTTCGAAGCCGCATTTTTGGCATTTCCACACGGCCATAATTGTTTTGCCACCTCCTTACCGCTGTTATTCTACATATCTTGGTATTTTTCCTGCAGAAACAAAGCTGGGGCCGCCTAATAAAGCTAGCCCCAACACCATCACTTAGTTATTTGTCGTCTTGGTCGGCCAATGTCCGCTCGGCTCGCTCAATAGCCATCTTTACCAAGTTCCCGCAATCGCGGGAGGTTACACCACCAAAGCCTTCGCGCCGGACAATATCTGCCACCCCAAGCTCCTCGGCTAACTCGTACTTCAGCTCATCGGACATTACGCCCCGACGCTTTCTCGCCATTAGCCTCACTCCTTAGTTTTTCCCTAAGTGATGGCATTATATTTTACCCGTTGAAGTAAGTACCCATACTTAAAAGTCCCTGCCGCCTTGGCCTAAGACATCTGCTGCAAGACAGGCTTATCCCCCTCGCTAGGCTGTGCTGCTGGCCGCGGACCATGATTGGGCCGCTGTCGGCCGCTATGACTTTCGATATAATAATTATCTTTATAAATTAGCTCAGAAACAGGTACAATTTCGTAACCATCGCTTTGCAGTTTTTCTATGATAGTAGACAATGCTGCCGGTGTATGTTCGGCAT
>JAAYWY010000130.1 GCA_012516165.1 Bacillota bacterium | reverse complement strand
TTAACCCCAGTCGGTAGGGTCTTGAGCTCGCCTTCGGTGGCAGCAACTACCACGGCACCAGCCGCATCGCCCACCACGTTCATGGATGTACGGATCATGTCAAAGATTCGATCCACGCCAGCAATAAGAAGAATACCGTCCAGCGGCAGTCCCACTGTCTGCAGCACCATGCTAAGCATGATCATGCCCGCACCGGGGACACCGGCGGTACCGATAGAAGCTAAGGTGGCGGTAAGGATGATCATTAGATATTGTGGTAACCCAAGCGGTATGCCGTAAACCTGAGCAATAAAGTAAGCGCAAACACCCTGATAAATGGCAGTACCATCCATGTTAATGGTGGCCCCCAAGGGCTGTACAAAGCTAGAAATTTCGCTGGGTACACCTAGATTTTCCTGGGCGTTACGCATGGAAACAGGCAGCGTAGCACTGCTGGAGCAGGTGGTAAAAGCCACCGCCCAGGCTTCGAAGATTCCCTGAAAAAAGTGCACAGGACTCATGTGGGCAAAAAGATATACCGCTCCAGAATAGACAATAAAAGCATGTAAGAAGTTAGCAATATAAACAGCAGCCAGGGCTTTGGCTAAAGGTAGTAATACATCCGGTCCATTGGTAGCTGTAACCCAGGCCATAAGGGCACCAGCGGCATAAGGTGCCAGGCCCATTACCATGCCGGTAATTTGGTACATTACTTCAGCTACGCTGTCACAAAACAGCAAGAACGGTTTGCCCTTTTCGCCAATCATAGTGGCAGCAACACCAGCAAAAAGGGCAAAGACAATGATCTGCAACATGTTATCGGTGGCTAAGGAATTGATTATATTTGTCGGCACCATATTGAGGAAAACATCGACCACATTAGGCATGGGTTTGGGCTCATATTTTTCTACTTCTTTAAGTATAAACCCAGCTCCCGGCTGTATTATAAGAGCAACTATAAGACCAATAACAATAGCAATGGCTGTAGTAACCATAAAATAAGCCAAGGTTTTTCCGCCAACACGTCCCAGTTTTCTCAAATCGCCGATACTAGAAGCGCCAACCACTAGCGAAGCAAAGACCATGGGCGCAATGAGCATCTTAATAAGCCGGATAAAAAGATCCCCCAAAGGTTTTAGCGCCGCCAACTGCGGGAAAATGAGACCTAAAACGGCACCGATGAGAAATCCGATTAGGATTTTCTGCCACAGTTTCATTTTTACCTATACCCCCTCTTCCCTCTTCATTTTTCGGGCTTTGCTTTAGTGTTACACTGTCCTTGCCTAAGCTTTATCCCTTCTATTGCTTCTTATCGGCCTCACCCCTTTTGATAAGTAGTCCATTAATTATATAAGGTAATTGATACTAGCACTATGAAAAGCTAGCCTCTTAGTCTTTCTTTTCGCTGCTCAGCATGGGCTATAATACCTCTTTGGCTCACTACAGCCCGTTCGTGGGTTCCATAACCAATTTCACCCACTTCGTCATAAGCTTTAAACCGGAAAAACAGCCGGTTATCCTCTACCCGTTCCAAAGTTGCTTGGACGGTAACAGTAAGGCCAATGGGTGTTGGGGCTGTGTGTTTAAGATCAAAACCGACGCCTGCCGTCACCAGATCATCGGGTAGTTCTGAATCCACTGCTCTTACCGCTGCTTCCACCACTAAAGCAGCAAGAACCGGGGTAGCAAATAGATTCTTTAAGGCACCACTACCAAAATGAAGAGCCGCATCTGCCTCGGTAACTAACTTTTGGACCGTAGCGGATAAGCCTGGTTGCAGAGCTGGGAAAGTTAACATATCCTCACCTCCTCATTATCAGGGTGATCTGGTAGTGATACGATGCTGTCTTTGGACTTGTGTGTCAATGGGGAACAGGGGTACTATTCGCACCCTTAATACTATATATATTGGCGCTGGCCAGGATTATTTCCTGCTACTAGCGCCAAGTTTAATGATAAATTTTTTTATTTATAGAAAAATAATCCCTCCAAAAGCTTGGGTCATTGCGACCGCTGCTGCCGCTGGTTTACCAACTGGCAAAGAGCGGTATAAATCTCCCCCAGCAAAGATGCAGCTGTAAGACCGGTTAATCCAAGAGCGGCCAATACTATAAGATCTAGCTCTTGGCGGTCTGTTTGTTCTACTTCTTGTTCTATTGGCAGTATTCTTCGGCTACACAGGCGGCGAAAAGTGGTCTTTAAGGCTTGCTGTTCTTCATAGGAAAATAAAGACGGCTTAACCAGCGGCAGATCCGTCAGCTCTGGTCCATAAAAGGTAAGAACACCATCGCCCATGTTGGATCGTCCCCATAGTTCCACATGAAAAAAAGTAATGGTGGAATTTAAGAGTGCAGCCACAAGCTCGGGATCCACGCAGCCGGTGAGATAATAAAAAGTATGGTCGCATAAGATCGCTGCTGGATTATACGGGAAGTTAAACCGCCGGTGGTAAAATTGTCGGGCCAGAACTTGTGGTGGCATAAGTCGTGGCAGGCTCCACCACAGCGGCCTAGATTTTAACGTGGGCCGATGATGGTAACCCATTTTTTCTCCCCACCGGATATAATCAGCAGCCTTAAGTCTTTCCACATAATCTTGATCCGGCGGCAGCAGCAACACCCGCCAGCGCAGACTTTCTTCCCTAATAAGATAGCCGTCCACCTCGCGCGGTGTTTTGATCACTGGTAATAAGAATCGTTCTTCCACCGCAAAATATACTTCTTGCCCGCGGGTACAACTGGCAATAACAGCCAGGCCACTGTTAGCAGTAATCCCAAGTTGCCGCTTAAGCTCAGCTGAAGCCCCAGCTGTTATATCGTGGACAAAGAAAAAATCGTTAGCCCCCGAAGTAAACCCCCGTCTTATTTCGCCCAGCTCACCAGCAAAAGTCCACCCTTCTAACGTGGCCTCATGCAAGGCAAAATAGGCAGCCGGAGCCTTAAGTAACGTGCCCCAGGCCGCACGCACCGGTTCTTCCCTTTGGGTAAGGGCTTGCAGCCTTTTTTGGGGCAAGGTAACTCTTTGCCACTTAGGACAGTATTGGAAACCAGGTGAGGTATTAATTAGGGTCGCTATTTCTGACGGCTCTATGGCAGAAAGCGGCGCCAGTAAATTAACCATGGTGGTGGGTCGCCGCGGCTTACGTCTATCGGTGCGGCGGACAAATGTGCTCACCACTGTATGAACAGCTGCCTCTTCAAACCACCGCTCACAGGCTGAGCCTATAATAAGCGGTATTTCCAAGGTTTGTTGCAATAGGCTCTGTAACGGCCGACCGTAATCCACCTCTAGCCAAGCTGTAGGTGTGACCACGGCAGCAACGCCACCGGGTTTTAACGTTGGAATGAGGTTGGCCAGGAAATAAGCATAAAGATCGGCCTGCCGGGGTACCGACCCCTGAAAGCGATCCGCTAAATATGCCTTTTCTTCTGGCTCCATGGCCTCCTGCCGCCGATAGGGTGGATTGGCTAGCACGATATCAGCTGGAAGCGGCGGTTCTTTTAAGCTATTGCCCACAGTAATATTAGGCAGCGGTGGAAACGGACAGCCGCTGTTTCTTACCTCGTCTGCCACTTCCAACCATAAACGACTTTTGGTGAGAAAAACCGCCCCAGCATCTATATCGCGCCCTGCTAAATGCGCCAGTAAGGCGCATTTAGTCCCCTGAGGGCGCAAATCAGCTGGCAGCGATATTAATTCCCTAAAGGCCGCTACTAAAAAGGCCCCCGCCCCTACTGCCGGATCAAAAAGCAAGCATGAGGCCGGTAACATAAATTTATCTCCCTGTCGGTGTCGAGATACGCTAGGACGCGCTCGTTCGCCAAAATACAAATTTAAAGCTATCTGGGCCATAACGCTGGCCAGCTGTGGCTTAGTATAATAGACTCCCAAGTCACGCTCGGTCTTGTTCTTGCTGCGCCAATATAAGTCTTCCAAAGCAATGCCTAGCTCCGATGGGCTAGGGTTTATGGCTGATAATTGAGTTTGCAGCTCTCTAACGGCTGCCGGACACTCCCCTTCCCATGCCGGTGGAACAAAAGGACCGCCCAAGTCCACCAGTTCTTCTGGCGACACAGTGGTCAACTGAAGTTTCCATAAGAAAAGGCCCTGTACCAGGGCCATTAGCGCCTCGGTATATGACCTGTCAGAATTTAGTTGCTCCAACGCTTGGGCCAGCACGGCCATACAGGCCTTTAATCTAACCTCCTGCGCCAGCATAGGTCGTCCCCTCCTGTGCCAACATGACCAGCGGTAACAGCTGGGCTAATGTGATTACATCTTGAACATTGTGTTCCAGCACCGGAGCCAACAAACATGGGTCTTGGGTCTGGACAAAACGGTGATAAATTGTGGGGACTAAATAGCCGGGAACATCGCCTTCTCGCTCGTGTCCAAGCAGGTTCTCCTCCAGGGTAACCAGTTTACAGTTAGGCAAATTATGAGGCAAACGTTTAGCGTGAAAGTACAGGTCCACTTGCAGCATTTCCTTAGGCAGTGGTAGATGGTAATAGATGAAACGTTCCTTAATATATGGCCAGTCAAACCGCTTGCCATTAAACGTCACCATGACCCGGACTCTCTTAAGGACTTGAGCTAAATAGGCCAACAGTGCCCGCTCTTCCCGATAATGGCGAGCCAACAGTTGTTCTAATACCATATCCTGACCTTGCCGTTTCATTATACCCACTAAAAACAACGGCTGGCTAGCCCAAAGACCGGTGGTTTCAATGTCCAAGAATACTGCTTCCTCAGGCGAAAACAAGCCCATAAGTTCGGCATCGGTGGCACCACGCCGACTAAGTTCTATTGCCTGCCGACCAGCGATCAAATCTAGCACCCGCCGGGCATCGGGTCCAAAGCGACGGTGAGAAGTAAGATCAGCGATAGTTCGCACACCATTAGCCTTAAGCTGAGCTGCGGTAACTGGTCCGATGCCCCAAATAAGCTCGAGGTTGGTATAAATAAGCGTGGAAGGAAGGGATACTGGCCAACTGAGCTTAAGTTCCCGCTGGCGCAGGCAAAAAGAGCCACCTGCGGCTAAAGCTTCTTGGCCGTCCAGCATAGCTGCCGGTAGTATTGAACTGCAAACGGATTCCGTAGCTGGCGGCGACGCTGCCTTAGCCAATGGTACTGACATCCCAGTAACCGGTTGGCCTTCCCGCTGGGTTTTAATTTGAGCCAGCCGTTCAAACAAGCTCATGCTTCCACTCCTTTTAGCTGCCGAAGATGGCGGACAATGTTTTGGCGTCTAAGTGGCGATAGGTTTTTTCTTGTTTGTTGCTCGTGCTCTTGTCCCAACAAGCCATAAAGTAGCATTATAGCCGCTTCCTTATCCAGCGGACGGTTAAAGTTAGAACACTTGGGCGAATGGATACAATTAGGGCAGCCATTATCACAGGGACAGGTCGCCACTGCTTCTAGCGTAGCGGCCAAAAGCTCCTCGGCTTGTTCAAACCCCTTTTCTGCAAACCCGACACCGCCCTGATAAGCATCATGAATGAATACAGTTGGCCGACCAGTCTGGGTATGAAGGGTCGTGGATAGGCCACCGACATCGTTGCGATCGCACATGGCAAAAAGGGGTAGCATGGCAATAGCCGCGTGTTCCACAGCATGGAGCCCACCCATAAGATCAAGCTCTGCTTGTTGCACCCGGGCCACCAACTCCGGTGACGGCGAAAACCACATACCCATGGTTTCCAGCACTTCCTCGGGCAAAAACAGATTCTCTCCCCCTAACACCTGACCGGTAATTTCGTGTTTCTTAATATAACCAGTCACTTTAGTGCGCACTTTCAGCTGCCCTATGGCAAACAAATGGCCATGAAGTTCCTTTTCGGCCAAGGTGGTTAGGATCTCAGTATTTTTCTGTCGCCCCACCATGGTGTAGTAATCCACATCAACTTTAGATAAATAGGCCGTCTGTTGAGCCACATCCAATTCCTTTACCCGGTACGTCTCACCTTGGTGCAGGTACACAGCTCCGGGATGGGCTTCGGAAAAAGCTGTGTGCCGATCCATGGTGCCGATAAGGCGATTGCTTGCGCCTTGTTCCCGCAGCAAAAACGTGCTTCCCGTAGTCCTCAGATTCACCTTTTGGGCCGGATAATCCTGGCCCACATAAAACCAGCGTCCATCTCCTTGGACAATCTCACCATCTTCCTCTAGGATAACCAATAGATCTAGCAGGACCGGATCCCATAAAGATAAATCCCGCGTCGATAAAGGCAGTTCCTGAGCAGCACAGCAGGCCTGACCTAGCAATAAATAGGGATTAGCGGTATCGATTAAGGCGCTTTCGGTTGGTTTATCAAAAAAGACTTCTGGATGGCGCAGGAAGTATTGATCCAGTGGATTGGCCACAGCAATAAAAATCACCAACGATGGCCGCTCGCGCCGCCCTACTCGGCCTGCTTGTTGCCAAGTGGAGGCAATGGTCCCCGGATAACCGGCGATAAGACAGACATCCATATCTCCCACATCAATTCCTAGTTCCAAGGCATTAGTAGCCACCACTCCCCATAGTTTCCCCGAGAACAGGGCATGCTCTATGTTTCGGCGTTCAGCTGCTAGGTACCCACCACGGTAAGCCATTAACCGCTGGGCTAGCGGTGCCTCCACCTGCAGCTGCACCCGGTGCAATATGCGCTCCACCACCTGCCGGGCCCGCGCAAAAGCAATGGTCCGGGCCTGTTCTTGCAATAATACTTCAAGAAGCCAGGCAACCTCACTTAAATAAGTGGTATGCTGGGGAACACGCCAAAAAATAAAATCGCGCGGTCCCTCCGGAGCTCCGCTACCGGTAATGAGAGTTACCGGCAATCCAGTAAGGCACTCCGCATGCTGTTTAGGGTTAGCAATCGTGGCTGAGGTAAGAATAAACTGCGGATCGGCCCCATGTTCCTGGGCCAACCGACGCAGCCGCCGGATAACATGGGCCACCTGAGTACCAAAAACCCCGCGGTACGTGTGGATTTCATCAATCACCACAAACTGCAGCTGGGAGAAAAATTCGTGCCATTTAAGATGGTTAGGCAAAATACCCAGATGTAGCATGTCGGGATTAGTTAGAATAATCCGGGCCTGCTCACGGATAGCCGCCTTGGCTGAATCAGGGGTATCGCCATCGTATACTGCCGCCGGTACAAGGCCGAAATTGTTCACGGTAGCTAGTTGATCCTGAGTTAGAGCTTTCGTGGGAAATAGATACAACGCTCGCGCCCTCTTATCGGTCACCAGCTTTGTTAGCACGGGTAAATTATAGCAGAGAGTTTTACCAGAAGCCGTAGGTGTAACCACCACAATGTTCTCTCCACGGCAGGCGGCATCTAAGGCTGCCGCCTGATGAGTGTAAAGCCGAGTAATACCCCCATGAGTCAGACAATCGCTAATAGCTGTAGGCAGGGGCTGCTCAGGGACAGTGAAAGTAGCTTCCTGTCCCGGTAGGTGACGCCGATAAACAATTTGACCGGTATACTTTTTATGGCTTTGAATAGCTAACAATGTTTTTTCTATATCCATAATGTATTCTCCTTAGCCTATCTATTGGCTGCCGCCGCTGCCTTTTCCTGCCGACGATACATATTTGTTGGCCCTTTGGGGGTATTCTAGCTCCGGAGGTGATTATATGGCTCAAGGGCAGCAAATTATGTGTAGTATTAGCAGTTGTCATTATTGGAAAGCAGGGAACCATTGCGATGCTAATGCTATCATGGTAACGGCCGACAGCTTTGCTGCTTCCGCACCCGACACCATTGATGCGCCGCAAGCCTCGACCCTGTCCGCCACTCCAACTAAAAGGTGCGAGGAAACATGCTGCAAAACCTTTGTTCCCAAAGGGTCCGGCAAAGAACGCATGGACAACGTGATTAGGTCCTAACACTGTCACTGGGGGCATTTGCCCCCTTATTTTATGAGAGCCCTTTCGGGCTCGTTGTTTCTTTTGTAGCGCAGTTACCTAGACAAAACTTGATTTCTGTGTCATTATTTGGTCGGGGAAACTATCTATATAGTCTACTGCCTAAGGGGGAAGCACTATGGGACACACTGCAACAGCTGAGCAAATCAGCTGGACGTTTCGTACTTGGTTAGCTTTTTTTCTCGGGAAACTTTGCATTGCCCTGTTACAACTGGCACAATGGCTGCATCTACCCTGGGGTGGCACCGCTTTTCCCGGCCGAGTAGCACTAAAGATAGATCGTCGCATTATAGCTGCTCTGCGCAACCGCTACCTGGGTTTTATTCTCGTCACCGGCACCAACGGCAAAACCAGTACCACGGCACTATTGGTAAAACTGCTACAAAGTACCGGAATAAACGTAGTTTCTAATCCGGAAGGGGCCAACATGGTTCCCGGCTT
>JAAYWY010000129.1 GCA_012516165.1 Bacillota bacterium | reverse complement strand
TCCTGGGGAGAATTCTCTGGCGCGGCTTCTCCTGCTAGCATGCTCATGAGCTCATCTCGATCCAGACCCCTTAATTTAAAGATTAAGAAGGGATTGCGATCAAACTCTTCCCCCAAAAGATAGTATACAGCCGCAATGTGTTTGCAGGGATTGGACCAATCGGGGCAAGAACAATCGGTCTCAAGGTCCATGGTCTTTTTAGGAAATAAAGAAAGCCCCGCCTCCTCAAAAACATTTTCAATATTACCCGGCATCTCCCCGGCCAGCAAGCTGGCCACAAGAAGCGGCTGCGATATAAGACAGGAAATCACTTTTTCCCATTGGGCCTCGGAAAAGGGGTTGAGCCGGATCACAACCCGGTAGGGCCGCTTGCGCGAGCCTTGCACGCTAGCCGTTACCTGTCCCGGATCGATATCAATAGCTATAACCTGTCCCTGCCGGGCATAGCGACGACCACGGGTGAGGCGAGCTCCCAGGTGGAAACTTTCTAATACAGCTATCCATCTTTTGCTCCACCAATTTTCTACAAAGGCCCCGCGCTTAGATTTAGCCTTGATACCATTTTCGACAGCCAGCGGCTGACTCTCAGAGTATATCCTAAAATCATCATAGGCCATTTGGCATCTGCTCCTTTACCAGTCGCCAACAGCCTCTTCTCGTAGGGCCATCAGCTGTTTAAACTCAGCGGTGGTAAGCTTGGTCAGCCACGATTCACCGCTCCCAACAATATTTTCTGCTAGCTCAAGCTTGCGTTCGATGATTTCATCGATCCTCTCTTCAATGGTCCCTTTACAAACAAACTTGTACACCTGCACATTTTTCTGCTGGCCAATTCGGTAAACACGATCGGTAGCTTGGTTTTCCACCGCTGGATTCCACCACCGATCAAAGTGAAACACATGGTTAGCCTGCGTCAAGTTAAGCCCGGTGCCCCCGGCCTTGATAGTCAAAATGAAAAATGGCGGACCGTCCTCACCCTGAAACAAGTCTATCATCTGGTCGCGTTCTTTTTTGGGCACCCCACCATGTAGAAACAACGCTGGATAACCAAAGGTTTCCATAAGATATCTGTGCAGCAATCTCCCCATGTCCGCAAACTGGGTAAAGATAAGCGCCCGTTCCCCAGCAGCCAATATTTCTTCTAATATTTCGGTGAGGCGGATCAGCTTTCCTGATCGCCCAGCCAGTTCCGAGTTATCCTTTAAGAACTGGGCCGGGTGGTTGCACACCTGTTTGAATTTAGACAGGGCAGCCAAAATGAGTCCCTGCCTCTGAATCCCATCGCTTATATCTAAAGCAGCCTCAATTTCCTCAATCACAGCCGCATAAAGAGAAGCTTGCTCTTGCGTCAAAGAACAAAAAACTTTGCTCTCGATCTTGTCCGGCAGGTCTTGTATGATACTGCGGTCTGTTTTTAGCCGCCGCAGGATAAAGGGGCCTGTCAAGCGTTTTAGCGTGCGCGCCACCTTCTGGTTGTGCTGGATCTGAATAGGAACCAGAAAAGAGCGCTTGAATTCTGCCTGGTTACCAAGCAGTCCGGGGTTCAAAAACTCCATCACAGACCACAGGTCCCCCACATTGTTCTCCACCGGGGTTCCCGTTAAGGCAATGCGGTAGTTAGCCTTTAGCGACCGGGCTGCTTGAGCCTGCTGGGTTAGCGGATTTTTTATATTTTGCGCTTCATCGAGAATAACCCCGTCCCACTGCACCTTCTGAAACAAATCTCCCTCCCGGCCAAGTAAAGCATAACTGGAGATAACCAGTGCCTGTTTTTCGGCGGCTTTCTTGAAGGCGTTGCCTTTCTTGCGGGCAGGGCCGTGATGCACCAGCAAAGGTAGCTCCGGTGTAAACCGGGCCGCCTCCTTCTCCCAATTAGCAATAACCGATGTTGGGCAAATCAATAGAGCTGGACCGCGGAGCCCCTGTTCATAGCGGTGCTGGAGCACAGCTAAACACTGAATGGTTTTCCCCAGACCCATATCATCAGCCAGACAAGCACCGAACCCTATTTGGCTGAGAAAATTGAGCCAGGCATAACCTCGCAACTGGTAGGGGCGAAGTTGCCCGTTGAGCCCCAACGGCGAAGGTAAATCTGGGCAGGGCTTATCACCTTGAAGCCGCTGCAATAAATCTCCCAACCAGCCGGAGGCACTAAGGCTTCGTAAGGGAAGATTGTCTGGCTGTTTTACTACCCCCAAGGAAAGTTTTACTACGTCTCTGGCAGTAAGCTGATGGGATGCCTTTTTTCGCCAGAAATTAAGCGCTTCCTTGATTTCCCCAGCGTCCCCCTCCACCCACTGCCCCCGCAGTTTCACCAAGGGGGATTTGAGCCGTGCCAAGGCCGCCAATTCCTCTGCTGTCAGCACCTCATCCCCCAGCGCCACCTGCCAGTCAAAAGAAACCACGTCGTCTAAGCCTATGCTGCCGGGAGATAAAAAAGGAGAAGAAACGGCTCGTCCTGTAATCGTAAGCCGCGCCCTACTTCCTTGGCTTGTCCACCAGGCAGGAAGCATCACAGCAAAGCCTGCTTGTTTAAGCAAAGGGGCTTGATTGCGTAAAAAGTCAAACGCACCACTGCTATTTAAGGTAATACCCGCGGGAATACCCGATCTGACACTGTCCTCTATTTGTGGGGAAAAACAGGCTGCCTGGCCCAAGGCAGTGAGGATAAATTCCCGCCGCACAGCTAAGTTTTCGCCTGTAATCTTTAGCTTCACTCCACCCTTCCATGCATCCAAAACAGGAATCAAGAGACTAGGGTCATCCTTAGCCTGCAGTAAATAGCGCACCACCCAGGTTTCATCCTCGCTCCCAGAGCCTACTGGGTCCGGCTCCTCTAGCCGAAAACAAAAACGATACGGTGCCGCTGACAGAGTATAGACTCGGCGGCGCCATTCTTTAATCTGATAGGTAAGCTTAACTAGCTCTGCTGGATCTCCCAAAAGAAATCCCGACGGTGTCTTTAGCGCCGCCAGCCACCGCTGGTGCATACTGGTTTGGCCAGCTGCTCTAGCACGTCCTTTGCCCTGCAGCAGCCCAGCTTCCTGACGGGCTAAAGTATCGATTATCAGGGCAGAAAAGCCGAACACAACTGATGGAGCGTGAATATCAGGAGACATATTATCCGCAGTTAAGCAGTAGCAGGATGCTGGCATACTCCTCGCTAAAGCCACCAGGCTTTCCATATCATTTCCCGACAGCACCGGCTCCCAGACGGCAACATAACCCTTTTTCTCCTGCTTTACTCCAGGTAAGAAACGCCCTCTGGCAGCCAACGAACCAACAAAACGCAAAGCCTGTACCCAAAATGCAATATCCGCCCCTATTACCACACTCGGTGCCAAGTTCCGACGTCCAGCACAAGCCGTAAGAAAAGAAATTGCGTCATCCGGCAGTAAGCAAAGAGCAGTCACTTTCCACGGCCGAATCGTAAGTTCCTGGTCAGCTGAAGGCGGTGGGGCCACCAGTAAGCTCGACCCTACCGGCCTGTCCGCCACAGAAGGCAGCCAGGCTGTCATAGCTGTCTCTGCCTTATCCTCTATTTCTATTCCGCCAGCCGCCAAAGCCAGTTTCAGTTTCGCCCCAGAAACATCAAACGGCGACGGCAGCAACTTAGGTTTTTTGGGGGGACGCCCTCGACGCTTGGGAAAATGCTCCGCTGGTGTCTCCCCCCACAAATAGCAATTGCCGACAAAAAAGCCCAGGTGCAGTATAATCATTAAAAAGCTTCTCCTTAAATGCTAACTTATCCTATCCTAGGGGAAAACCACAGCATGCGAAACTTTCCTATGATACTTAATTTGATATTCGGCAGCGGTAAGTATTTTCCTTTATATTGCGCCATATTCCACCATTTACCCCTCCGGCTGGGAAGCCTAAGCTAGATAACCAAAACGCCCCGGCTGTTGCCATACTTCGGCACAGCCGGGGCGTTTTTAATCCCTATTCGCAGCTTTTTATTGGCGGGAGTGTGTGGGAATCGAACCCACCGCGGACAGTCCATGCCCACCGCCGGATTTGAAGTCCGGGCGGGCCACCAGGCCCAATCCACCCCCGCGATAATTTGATTATAGCATGCCACCATAGGCCTAGCAAGAAGGTGAAGGTCCTCCAGCGTTACCTTGATGCAGGCCCAACGCGATATGGCCATAGTCTACATGGCAGCCGGTCCTAATATTCGTTTATCCCCCACCCTTCGTGTGATACGTTTGGTATCTAGGTATTCCAGAAGCGGCAAGGCATAGCGGCGGGAAGTGTTAAGAAGATCCCTTAGCTCGGCTACGGTTATACTGCCGTTTTCTTTAATAAACTCAATTACTTTCTTTTTCGCGTCTTCAAATGTGCTGCGAACAAAAACAATATCCTCCGCCACTTGAACCAATTGACCTTGTTCTAACAAGGCAGCAATTAACTCCTTGCCGTCGATCTTGGGTTGTATTTGGGAGAGAATTTCGCTGGGAGCAGCCGGAGTAAATCCTTGTTTTGTCAAAGCCGTAAGCAGTTTTTGAACAGCCTCTTCTTGTTCAGAGGAAAATTTTACCTGATGGTGAGCTAAACGGACACGATCGCCTTCGCTCACCAGCTCTTGGGCCACTGGGAGATTAAGTATTGGATCGAGTAGCCGGGAAGATACCTCGGGGAAAAAGCGAGCCCGAACTTCTTCTAAGGGAACACCTAAACGCAGCGGATACTTCTCATGGTAAAGAGCCAACGCTTGCGTTGCTCGATCTACTGCCTGCTGACAAGCTAAAGCATCCACATAATAAGTGCTGTCTTCCAAAGTAAAGGTGAACGCCTTTTTGAGCTGTACCAATTTTATAACTGCTGCCTGGGTTTCTGCTTCGCTAAGGCCAGCCGCTTTAGCTAGATCGGCAGTTGTTCGTGGCGCCATCCCCGTCGATTCGAGAACATGGGCCACAATATCTTCCGGCGCCCCTTTTTCTTTTTGTTTAAGTGCAGTGAGTACCTTGGGATCAAAGCGCCGATGCCGCGAAGCTGCAGGCTCTAACACTATGCCGCCGCCGATGGTGGTGGCCGGAGAATAGGTGCGGATGACAAAGCGATCACCGCGGCGAACCGCCACTTCCTCTTCTAACCGGAACTGGACCAACCCCGATTCTCCCGGGACCAGTTCTTCCTTTTCTAGTAAGTAGACCCGTCCTAATACTTCGGCTGTACCAGTGTGCAGCCGCAAACGTTGATGGTTCTCCACTGGGTGATCGCTATGGGCCAAAAGGAGCAACCGAGCATCTATTAAGGTAGAAGGGGTAAGGGAGCCAGGGCTGGCCACCACAGAACCACGCTCTATCTCTTCCACCCCAAGGCCAGCCAAATTAAGAGCCACCCGTTGTCCCGCCACAGCTGTTTCTGTTTTCTGGTCGTGAACTTCTATCTGTCGGATACGCGTCTCTAGTTTGGCTGGGTAAACAATAGCCCGTTCACCCACACGCACTGTGCCCGCAATAAGTGTACCCGTCACCACGGTACCAAACCCAGCAATGGTAAAAACCCGGTCCACCGGCAGACGAAATGGTCCACTGGTGTCACGTTCGGCTATAGCTTCGGTGGCTTTATCAATGGCTTGAAGCAGCTCAGGAATCCCTTGACCGGTTACAGCCGACACCGCATACACAGGTGCCCCTTCCAAAAAGGTCCCCTTTACCGTTTCGCGTACATCATCTTTTACCAGTTCAAGCCAGTCGTCTTCCACCAAGTCGGCCTTGTTCAGCACTATCAGGCCTTTTTTGACCCCAACTAAGTTCAAAATATCCAAGTGCTCACGGGTTTGGGGCATAACTCCCTCGTCTGCCGCCACCACCAACAGCACCAAGTCAAAGCCGCCTACGCCCGCCAGCATATGTTTAATAAATCGTTCGTGGCCGGGTACATCCACTACCCCGGCCCGTCGTCCGCTGGGTAGATCAAAGGGAGCAAAGCCCAGTTCAATGGAAATGCCCCGTTCTTTTTCTTCTTGCAGCCGATCGGTTTCCCGTCCGGTGAGGGCGCGGATCAAAGTGGTTTTGCCATGATCCACATGGCCAGCAGTACCGATAATAACATGTTTCATCATGAGGACTCCCCTTATATTAAGGATAACGCCGACTGTTTTCAGTAAGGCTTAAGAACAGCAAAAAAACTAGCACTGCAATCAGGCCCAGATTGGGTTGGACCGTTAAGTATAACTCCGCTGCCTGATAACACACAGCAGCCAGTAGTCCAAATAAAGCAAAGATAAAAGTGTCTAGCAAAGCATCATCTAAATACCGCGCTGCCCGATCCCGCCCGAAAAGGACCAAGAGTAAGTCCCCGGCTAACAAAACCAGCATAAACACCAGGGGACCAGACAGCCAGGGACTAAGTTTTGCTGCCAGCTGCTGAAAAACTTTATAGGCCGCCGACCCTAAGACCAAAGCTTCTACAATATATATGCGAGCCGGCATTATTTATCGCCCCTTGAGGTGCGCCGCCGCCAGCGCCGCCACTAGGTCTTTTTCTTCCGCTGGCACCACGGTTCGTAAATCCAGCAGCACCCGGTCGTCAGCAATACGGGCCACCACCGGCGGCTGTCCCTGCCGAAGCCGCGTAGCCAGCTCCTGAGCTGATAAGCGATCCGATGTCACCGCCACAAGAAAAGTAGGCAGTGCGGTAAGCGGCAGCGACCCGCCCCCTACTTCTGATGTGCCGGGGCACACGACGGCTGTTATACCGTCGCCGCAGTCGGCGATGGCCGCGGCCAATCTTTGGGCCCGCATTTTTATCATCTCATCATCTTGGCGCAGCGCCCGCAGTGTAGGAACCCGCTCCCACACCCTGTCCGGATCCAGATAAAGTTGCAGCGTTGCCTCCAGCGCTGCCAAGGTCAACTTACCAACCCGCACGGCCCGGGCCAGGGGATGGCGCTTAATTAAATCTAGGTATTTCTTTTTGCCCACAATAATCCCTGCTTGGGGTCCACCCAGCAGCTTATCCCCACTGAAAGTTACAATATCTACCCCGGCAGCAATGCTTTCTGGTACGGGGGGTTCTTTCTCTACGCCAATCGTACTAAGATCCACCAACACCCCGCTGCCTAAATCCTCTAGAACAGGGAGATTGTATTTTTGGCCTAACGCCACCAATTCTGTTGCGGCTACCGTTTGGGTAAAACCGCAAATACGGTAATTACTGGTGTGCACCTTTAAGAGCAAAGCCGTATTCTCGTTAATGGCCGCCTCATAATCCCTCAGGTATACCTTGTTGGTAGTACCTACTTCCTTCAGCTGGCAGCCGCTGGCTTCCATAACTTCCGGAATCCGAAACGAGCCGCCGATTTCCACCAATTGCCCCCGCGCCACCACGACCTCGCGCTTCGCCGCCAAAGCCGCCAGCGACAGCAAAACCGCTGCCGCGTTATTGTTGACCACAGCTGCTGCTTCGGCCCCGGTAAGTTGGCAAAGCAGTTTCTCCAAATGGGAATGGCGTGAACCGCGTTCTCCGCTGATTAAGCTGTATTCGAGATTGCTGTAGCCGCGGGCCACTTCCATCACTTTAGCACAGGCTTCGGCCGCCAAGGGAGCCCGTCCCAAATTAGTATGTAACACTACACCGGTGGCATTGATAACCGGTATAAGACTGGGCTTGGTTTGGGTTTCAATCTGGTGTTCCAGGCGGGCAACAAAAGCCGCCATATCAAGAGGCGGCAAGCTTTCTTCTGTTGTTGCTGCCAAAATTGCCTGGCGCACCGCGGCCGCAGTAGCCCGCGCTGCCTCCAGCACCTGGCTACGACCAAATCGGGCAATTAAATCCTGAACCTTTGGCGCAGCCAAAACCTGTTCAATGGCTGGTATGCGCCGCAAGGCGTCATTTTTCCAAGATACCACCATGGCGTCCACTCCTTCGCCAACAAAATGCTTCTTAGTGTAGTATTTCCTCTCCCAGCATAAAATTCCTGCCTGGTTTAGCACGTAATAAAAAAGAGAAGAACGCTTGTTACACGCTCTTCCTTCCTGTTGAAGATTGGTTTTTATTATACCTTACCGGGGTATAAAATTCCCTTCGGAAAAGCTCTAGTGCTGGTAATAGGCCACTACACGTTTAGCTAAGAACCAGCCGCCAACAAACCCACCTACCAAAAAGGCATCCATAACCAGGACACTGTTTTCACCGTAGCCCAAACCAAACATCAGCGCCAGAAGTAAACCTAAGCAAAGGGCAAAACCGTAAATCAAGACCGGTTCCAAGAAGGGGAACATTAACAGCTCGCCCGATTTTTCCACCGCGTTTTGCTGATAGGCAATACGCCCCAGCCACAAAAAAATTACAGTGATAGCTAGAAAAACAACAATCCGAACCGGCATGTTATCGTAAACCGGGCAGACGATCCCACTGGTGTTTTGAACATAAGATGCAGATATCAGATCGAGCCAATTTACCGCACCAGTAAGCCGGTCGAGGAAATTACTTACGACATTATCGTAGGATAAATTAAACTGGTAACGCACTATGTCATTTAAGCCCGCAAAAAAGAACAGCGGCACTAAGCCAGCAATGGGACCCACCGCGGCCGCCGCCAAGCTGTGCCCCATGGCGCATTGGACAAAGAGCATGAAACTAAAAGCGGCCAAGGCAAAAACCAAATGAAGAGCCGTCCAAGTAGGAATCACTTGATAAGCTGTAGAAAACATCCACGCCCGGTTGGCAAAATAAAACCCGGTAAGCAGCAGGCCGTTCACTAAGAACGCCATCACAATGATTCCAGCACCAGTAATCCATTTCACGTTAAAAGCTTGTTCTTTAGTAAAAGGCAAACTACCTATCAGCGAAGCCGTGGCCTCTTGACGATCCTGGTAAAATAACAAATATGCTAAGACAGAAGTTAAGACAAATATCAACAAAAAAATTGAGTTGCCATATATTAACTGCTGAAACCAATAGGCACTATTGGCCACCACCAACTCGCCGCACTGGGCCAGTTCCTTTAGGTTGTTGAGTCGCTGTATGGCGTCGAACAACTTAGAAACAAACAACAAAATAAACAAGGCCAAACCCCAGCGGGCGCTTTTCCATTCTTTATAAAAGACGGCTTTAGGAAATAGCTGTTTCATTGCCGGTAACCCTCCTTGGCGGCATAAATAAACATATCTTCCAGACTTAAAGGCACTTCTTCTAACACCAGCGGCTGGGCCTGATTAAGTTTGGCCAGCAGATCAGCACAATACTGTTTGGTTATAATATAATGAACCCGCCCCATTTTCTCCACGGCCAGCACCTCCGGCCAGGAAGCCAAATCCGCCGGTGTTCCTTGGGGAAATACGGCTTGTAGTTTGCGTATCTGTAGCTTCATCTCTTCTAAGGAATGAATGGACTTCATTTGCCCCTGGGACATAATGCCGATGGTATCGCAAATGCGCTCCAAATCTCCCAGATGATGCGATGATATAAGCACCGTCACATCTCGGCTTTCCACTTCCTGAAGCAGCAGGTTGATAACTTCACGTTTAGCTAGCGGGTCCAAGCCGGAAGTGGGCTCATCGAGCACCAGTATATCGGGCCTGATACTAAGAGAGAGCATTAGCGTAAGGCGCATCTGCATCCCCTTGGACAGCTCTTTCACCCGGGCTGTGGCTGGCAGCTTAAAGATTTTATTTAACTCCCAAAATCGCTCTGAAGAAAAGCGAGGATAAGCCAAAGCATAAAAAGATAATAACTCCTTGATGCGGTAAGAGGGAAAATATCGATTTTGGTCGGCCACATAACCAATTCTCTCTTTTACAGCTGGATTGTCGTACACATTTTTACCGTCGATAAGTACTGCTCCCTGCTCTGGCCGGTAAACACCGGTGACACATTTGATTAAGGTGGTCTTACCGGCACCATTTTCGCCCACCAAGCCAAAGATCCGACCCGGTTCCACAGTAAAGTTAATATCTGTTAGAACATCTTTGTTCCCCAGGCGTTTATGAAGTTTACTTATTTCTATCATCACTGATCTTCTCCCCCCAAGTCGGCGTACAGATCATCTACCATCTGCTCTAACTGCTGCTTAGATAAGCCTAGGTAATGGGCCTCCACAACCACTTTGCGCAGCAGGTCACTGATCTCCTGCAGCCGCTCTTGGTCCAGCTGGGGCCGGTAATCCTCAACAATAAAGGTACCGCGGCCACGCACTGTTTCGATGGCCTTTTCCCGCTCCAGCTCCTGGTAGGCCTTACTTACCGTATTGGGATTGATAGTCAGCATGGTAGATAACTCCCGCACCGAAGGCAGCTTATCGCCGGGCTGAAAGATGCCCTTGATAATACCTTCCTTGATCTGGTCTTTAATTTGCTCGTAAATGGGTTTACTGCTTTTGACATCCACATGAAGCATACTACCCCCTCCAGTTTGGCAGATTGGTGCTGTACCAAGTGTACCAGTTCAACTAATACACATAGTACACTATTGATTAGAGGATGTCAAGCCAGTATTTTTCACTATTTGCTTGCTAAACTTGAGTAAGTGGATTAAAATAGTCCAGAAAGGAGTAATCGTGATGCTAAAACGTAAAATCGTAAAAATTGATGAAGAAAAGTGCACCGGCTGCGGTCTCTGCGTTACCCCCTGTGCCGAAGGAGCCATTGAGATTGTGGATGGTAAAGCCAAGGTTCTGCGCGAAGAGCTGTGCGATGGAGCCGGTTTTTGCCTGTCGGTATGTCCCACCGGAGCGCTCTCCATTGAGGAACGGGAAGCCCCAACCTTTGATAAAAAGGCTGCAGCTAAACACGCTAAGCCTGCTGCCCACGAAATTAACTGCTTTAGCTGCGGGCAGGGCGAAGATACGCGGGCCTTAATTCCGGTACGCATTAAGGGCGAGAGCCTGTGGGTATGCACTCATTGTCTGCCTAAGCTTATCCACGGTTAAAGAGCAGGTATAAAAACCTGCCCCAGAACGACCCCTGTATCGTTCCCCACGCGAAAGCCCTGTTTGTCAATGTCTGGCCACTGTAACACCCAAGGTGCTGGACTCATCTTCAAAACAAGGCTTAGCCTTCATAGAACAGTTCGGGAATAGGTCGCTCACTATCTGGCTCCGAAAATGTACTCTACTAGTGATCGGGCGGCTCCAGCAGCAGCAGGTGGTTACCGGCGGTGGTGACCACCACTTCTTTTTTTTCGGCCAAGGGATAAATCCCCTCTAGCAAAGTTGGGCTTTCGTAGCACCAATTGATATCCCCTTGAAGTGAAAAAGAATACACTATGTTGGGATCAGCCGCTAGTATTTCCTCCCCACGGATAGCTAAGGAACGGCAAGGCCCTTTCAAACGTCGGCGCCAGATCTTGTCGCCCCTGGTAGAAATAAGTGCTATGTGAGCTGCCGCTTGGGGTAAATCGCCAGCTTCCACAATGGCTAGCATATTATTTGTTACCCAGGAAACATCGGGGACGGAGTTCTTTAACAAAATATCGTGGGTCTGATCCCTTCGATCCATTATGTGCACCCTGTTGCCTGCGCCAGCAGCAATTCCCTCCGTTCCTACCGCCAGGGCTTGTATAATATCTGGACTGCGCCATAACACCTTAGCCTCCGAGCCTCCGGGTGTAAGCCTAAGAATCTGCCCCTGGGGCGTATCAGAAGATAGCAGAACAATACTTAATAACCAGTTACCCGCATCGGGCACCAGGTTTAGGGCCGAACTGTTGCGCAGCAACTGTTCTGATTGCAGTTCACCAGCCAAATTATACAGCCGCACGCGCTCCAGTAAGTTTACTTGTCCTTCCAGCATCGGCCCTTGGGCTACGGCCGCCTGGCCTTTGGAGTCTAAAGCCAATGCTTGGATAGGCCACATGGTGGCTTCGGACCAAACAACACCCCGGTCAGCCTGAAAACTGCTTACCTGCCCTTGGTCGGTGGCCAAAAGCAGTCTATCGCCAGTTGATACTGCTTTAAACGGCACCGGGCTTTCTTCTGTCCATAAGATACTACCATCGCTACCAATAGCCACTATTTTGGCCGGGGTGTCACCGGCTATTAATTGATTCTCCGTTAATAGACCCCCTAACCAGCATGGTATTTCCCCTGCCTGCCCAAAGTATTGCCACACTTCTTCGGCCCGCGGCCAGGCGGTTTTAAGACCAATCACCGGCAGTGATAGGCGGGGCGATCCCCCGGCTGAACCCCAAAAAAGAACCGGCAGCACCAGTATGAGAAACAGGGCCGCCCACAGGCCGCCTTGATAGCGCTGGTCACGCACACCATTCACCTCGAATCTCTCTTACCCTATATGAGATTCGCCTCAAATGGCTATTTTCCTTCTTTTTCCAATAACCGTCTAGATATATGTTTTGCCGCTAGTAGGCTAGCAGGCCCCCCGATTCCTCCGAGAATTTTTTTGTCATGTGGTAATATTAGTTTACAGCGAAGTATTTCTATAGTATAATTGAACCAAGGAGTAAAAGTCGATTACTATAACCCTAAAATAACTTTTGGGTAAAGGAGGAAGAAGGATGGATATGTCACCAATAGTTGTTACCGATGAGGCCAGGGATTATCTGCTAAAAAAAGGTACCCGGCAAATGCGAATTGAGCATGCCCAGTGCGGTGGCTGAGGCGGACCAGAGATTCGCCCTGCCGTGTTAGCAGGTGCACCATCTGACAGCGAAGGCTATCAGTACCACCAAGTTGACGGTCTTAATATTTACATCAGCGACAAAATCAAGGCCCAACCAAGTGGCATTCGCATCGCCTTAGGTGGTTGGGGACCATTCCGCTTTATTACCTTAGAAGGGGCCGTATAGGCCCCTTCTTTTTAGTGCGCTCGGAAAACAAAGCGGGCTTACTCGTCCTTATTGTCACCAGCACGATAAGATATTTCTTCCTCTTGGGGACAATGATGCTGTTTATATAAATTAATGAATTCCAGTAAAAACCGTATTTCTTTAGGGCTGCAGGAGCAAATTCGCTCTAATACAGCTTGGGCCTGGGGTTTTTCTAGCCATTTACGCACTGCGGGATTTAAGCGGGCATAAAAAGCCGCCGGATCTTCTTCCTGAATTAAGTAACAGGGTGATACCCCCAAAGCTGCTGCTAAGTTGTCCAGGGTTAAAAGTGACGGCTGCACTTCGCCGCGCTCAATTTGGCCTATGAGGCCCGGTGACACCGCTGCTCGTTCGGCTAGCTCCGCCTGACTGTACCCTAATTCTTCGCGGGCTTGGCGCAAGCGACTTCCTAATCCCGCCAGCGGGCCTAAAATAGCGCCGATATTGGTGCCCAGGGCTTCGGCTATGCGCCCCAAGGTGGCTGGAGCCGGGTTCACCCGTCCCCGCTCGATTTCGCTTAAATAAGAGGCACCAATACCCACTGTCTTGGCCAATTGGGCCAATGTTAAGCCTTTTTCGGCCCGCAGTATTCGCACTCTTTCACCAGGGGTAATTCGCTCCTGGATGCTGCTATCGAATAACGCTGCCATCTCCAGGTTCAAAGCTTCGGCCAATCGCTGCACCACTTGCAGCGATGGAGATTTGCGGCCGTTTTCCACTTCGCTAAGATACGATACCGAAATGTTGGCCATTTCCGCCAGCCTTGTTAGTGATAGCCCCCGTTCCTCACGGGCTCGACGAATCTTGAGACCACATACTGCCCCTGGGGGGCTGGTTGTTTTAGACGTTATCACGTGATCCCCCCTTTGCCGCTAGTATAACATTTATTTATACAGAGCGAAAGAAAAACATAAAGGCGGCAGTAATGCCGCCTTTTGTCCCCTGTTTAGATATAGCCGCCTTGTTTAAGCACTGCTGCTGCTTGGTCTTTGTCCTCGGCCGCTACCAGTACCACAGGGCCTTCGCAACCCATGCCCGTTTCAGCATAAATTCCTTGACGCCACAGTTCACGGGCCGCATCTTCTATTTCCAGCACATCCACCCCGCCAATTTCCGCCCCGGTGGGTTTTTTCGGCGGCGGCTGAATTTCTTCGACTGTTTCCTTTTCTCGCGTCGGCGGGGCCAACAGTTCTTCGATCCCGGCTCGCTTGGCCGCCTGCCATTCTTGCTCCATAATCTGAGGAAGCCCGGCGGCAGCGCAAGCAGCAGCAAAAGCCACTGCTCCAGCAATAACCGGAGCCCCAGATGCCCGCGAGATAATGTTAACAATATACTGCCAACCCGGTCCCACTCCTGGACCATAGCCATAACCTAGCGCTTCATAGCTACCGCCAGTATGATAGGCACTGAATATCTTCATGAGTAGGTTACCGGTAAGGGTATCGCACACCATAATATCGGGACTGCCAGCTAAAAGATCGTTCCCCCGCATGATGGCACCTTTATCGGCCCGCACTGTCTGACCAAAATGGATAAGATAACCGTGTTCGGCCAGTTCCTTTAGCTGCCGTTCCAATTGCCGCGCCCCATCAATATTTAATATACCAACGGTGGGTTCCGCTATGCCTAAGCTTTTCGCCACTGCTATACCATAGACGGTGTTTTTCAGGAGCGCTGGCACCCGCTCAGCAGCACTGGTGCCGGTGGTGGTCGCCAAAAGGAGCGGTTTCCCCCGCGCAGGAGTAATTACCCGTCCCACAGTGGCCACGCCCACGGGGAAAGGATAATGCATGGTAACTGCCGCCGACAGCTCGCCGCCCTTGAGCAGCTCTTCCATGCGTTTATGCGCTGCATCTTCTGAGTCGCAGACCTCTTGTGCCAGTTTAGATTCCACTTTGGGCCCCACCAGCACCACATCGATACTAGTGTCTTTCTCGGCAGCCAGTTCGGCCCCTTTAACTACCTCTTCCACCCCGTGCTCGCTGCCTAAAGTGGTCACCCCGACCCGGATCCGAGGGCCAGCCATGCGGCCGGTCTCTAAGGCATCTGCTAGTTCTGTAAATACCTTGGCAATTAATTCTTTAGAGCCCATGACCTCCCCTCCTTAGTCTTCGCTTTGGGCTAGGCCTTGGGCGACCTGCCGCAAAGCGTCGGCTATGAGTTTTTTGATGGCTCTTTCATCAATATCGGCTTCTTGCTTGATACCCGGGTTGGGCTCTATCAGGAAAGAAATACCGTCAAATAGGTTAGTCATCCGGCCCAGGAACAAACTCCCTTTGCCAATAATCATGGCCCGCTTCATTTTACCTTCTAGAATCAGGTCGCGCGCATGACCAACCACAGGAACACCTGAGGGAATATGCCCCTGCGTGGGTGCAAAGCCGGGCATGCCATGACGAGCTACAAAATCAGGGATTTGCTTTCTCTCCAGCTGTTTTTTCATCACAGCCAGGGCAGCAATCATCTTGTAGTTGGCAGTGGGGACATCGCCTGCTCCTGCTGGTTCAGTGATCTCCGGAATCTGCATTTCCACCGAATACTTATCCACATCTTCCATGCTAAGCCCCAACCGCTCCAACGGATCAGCCACCAAGGCCTGCATAACCGCCTGGGG
>JAAYWY010000128.1 GCA_012516165.1 Bacillota bacterium | reverse complement strand
TGTTACACCAAAAGATGCAGATTACATTTGTGTTAAAGAACATAGTGCAGTTGAGGATTGGCATTTGTTGGCCGAAGGTATCGATCCTGAGTTGGCCGCTTTGTGTAATGATCTCTTGTACCGTAAAGATTTACAGGCAATGCTAAGAAAGATGCTGAAGTATAAACCAGAAACTGTACAGAAACTGCTAGACGTTATTGACTTGATTGAACAAGAAGGCCAGCATTAAAAGAGCACCTCGCGGTTATAAAAGAGGTGCTCTTTCTTGCTGGTCTATATGCCTTGTGGTAGACTAAAGCCGAATAATTCTTGAGGAGGCTTATTTATGCAGGAACCGGCACAACGTTTAGTGCGTATAGGCCTTATTGCTGCTTTGTATGTAGCGATAACCTATGCTCTGCAGGCCACTAGCTTCTTCCCTACTCAGTTTCGTTTAGCTGAAGCTCTAACCCTACTCCCTATGATATTTCCTGAAGCAGTTTGGGGAGTAGGAATTGGCTGCTTTATTGCTAATCTTTTAAGTCCAGCTGGTCTGATCGATGTGGTTTTAGGAAGTCTTACTACCCTGCTGGCCGCCTACATAACTCATCGCTTCCGCTGGCATGTTGTCGGCTATCTATCGCCCATTGTTCTAAACGCACTCATCGTAAGCGCTTATTTACGTTTGCTAGCTAATCTGCCATATTGGATTACAGCGCTTAGTATTGCTTTTAGTGAAGCAGTAGTGGTTTTAGGACTCGGTTATCCTCTGGTGTGCTACCTCAAAAACTGGCAACAACGCTAAATAGAGCAGTGCTTTCCTTGGCATTTGTCACAAATAATTGCGTCTGGATTTAAAAGTATAAGTATCTGGTTAGGACCCTAGTGGAGCCAGGGATCAAGCTGATGCATATGCTAATGACTAAAAAGGAGGCATATGCTGATGAAAACATGGTACGTACAACCTGGAGACACTCTTTATCAAATTGCACAATCACATAGTGTATCGATTTCGGACCTATTGGCCGCCAACCCTGGCCTTGATCCCAATAATCTAATTGTAGGTCAAGAAGTTATGATTCCCGATAAAGGTGGAACCAGATCTGACAGCCCCCAATGCCCCAGTGGTATCTTTTGGGTAGTGGCTCCAGGAGATACACTGTATAGTATTGCCCAAGCTACCGGGGTAAATCTAGACGATCTTATAGCTGTAAATCCTCATGTGGATCCTTTTAATCTGCTAGTTGGTCAAGAATTATGCCTACCGCCTTCGGGAGCAATTGTACCGCCAGAAATACCGCCTTGTCCCAGTGGTCTCTTTTGGGTGGTGGAACCAGGCGATACATTATATAAAATCTCTCAGGCCACCGGCTTTACCGTAGACGAAATACTGGCGGTAAACCCAGGCCTGGACCCTGACAATCTGCAGCCGCGTACTAATATCTGTCTTCCCCAAGGGGGATTGTTGCTTTAAGCTACGACTTTCGCAGCTTAAGACGATGAAGCTCTCTAATCGTGCCTAAAATCTGCCGGTAGGATGGACTGGCATAGTCCGGGTATGTCCAAGGCCACGGTTGAAACTGGCCATTTTCATAATGGAGTGTAACTTCTCCATAGATCCCCTGTCCTAAATACAAGCGGTGGGCATGATCCTTAGTGGTAGCTAAAACCAGCTTGGCTAAGGTTACATATCCCATATCGATGTTGACTTGGCGCCGTCCATCCCAGCTCCAGGTATCTTCTAAATCATTACTCCACCGCTTAAGAGCCGGTAATTCAGCCGGGTCTAGCAGATAGTCAAAGGCAAAAATAATCCGTGTAAGGTCCGGGCCCATTTCCGCTGTGTAATAGTTGGTATGGGCAAACGGTAATTGTTCACTCTTATAGATGCATCGCCCTAACCGTTTAGTTAATTCTGATTCCACAGCTGTAAACATATTATCGTCACCAGTAAATACACTGGCGATAGGTGTGACTTTTTCCGGTGCTCTGATCTGCCCCAACTATATCATTCCTTTCTACAACTACCGCCTGAACTCTTCGCTGCTTCTTAGTAATTTCCTTTTTTCTTTCATAAATATCTTTCATTGCACTAATAAAACTAATGGCGTGGTTAAATAATTACAAATAAAAAACAGGAGGCTAAATACGGCCCCCTGATATGCATTAAATAAAGTATCAGTTTTTATCAGCTTCAGTGCCATGGACCATTCGATATAACCAGACACCACCGGTATCAGCTACTAGTCCCAGAATAGCTCCACACCAAAGGGCTACGATCACGGCCTGCCAGTTCCCATTAGTGGCAAACGTTACACAGCTACCAGCAAAGGTCCCTGGAATAAAAGCCAGGAAGTTTAGCTTGGCCTGAGCACACATAGCAAAAGAACCAATACCCGTGAGAATGGCACCAGCCAACGAAAAGCCAAGTAATGTGGAACCCTTAATGATAAGCATAGCCCATATTACACCAAAAAGGTTAGTGATAACCGCTTTCTTAAACCCTTCTATCTCGCCGCCAGCGGCAAAATAGGTAGTACACCCGATAAATCCCACCCAGGTGATAAGTCCCCAGGCACTGCTAAAATAGGCCCAGAGTCCCGAAAACAAGCCTACGCTGATCGATGCTGCGATTAATTGGTCCATTTTATTCCCCGCTTCCTATCTTGTCTTATTTATATATGGATTTCATGTTGGGCGCGGTTAGGTTTAAATTTCAGCTCACCTTTGGTAATGCACTGGATTGGACATACATTGGCACACAAATGACATCCCACACAGCGATCCTCAATCAGCTTCGGCCGACGGTTGTCAACATCCCAATCGATAGCTTGGTGACCGCCATCGTAACAAGACACATAGCAGCGGCCGCAGCCGACACAAGTTTTGTCATCAAAATGTGGATAGACTATATAGTCTCGATCTAGCTGTTCAGTAGGTACAACGTTCTCCACCGCTAACCCTATAAGGTCTGACAATCGCTCAAAGCCTTTATCCTCCATGTAATACGATAATCCGCTAATCATATCTTCTACAATGCGGTAGCCGTACTCCATGACAGCAGTTGTCACCTGCAGGTTGCTGGCACCGAGAAGTAGGAACTCCACAGCATCTTCCCAGGTAGTAATTCCACCGATACCGCTGATGGGAATGTTTTTCAATTCGGAGCAAGAAGCCAACTCATAGATCCAACGCAAAGCAATAGGTTTAACAGCCTTGCCTGAATAACCGGAGACACAGGATTTGCCGTTAATAATTGGAATGGGTACAAAACGATCTAAATCCAAATTGATAATACTTTTTACTGTGTTTATAGCGGCAATGCCTGTAGCTCCACCCTCAATTGAGGCAATAGCCGGTGGACGCATGTCCGAAATATTAGGTGTCATTTTAGCCAGGATAGGAAGATTGGTCCCTTTGCGCACAGCAGCACAATACTTTTTCACCAATTCCGAGTTTACACCCACATCCGATCCCATAGCGTGGCTAGTCATTTGCGGACAGGAGAAATTACATTCTATAATGTCTGCTCCAGTTTCCGTGACTAGCTCTGCCAGTTTCGTCCATTCTTCTTCATTTTGGCCCATGATGGAAGCAATCAAAACTTTGTCGGGATAGTTTTGCTTCAGCTTACGCATAGCTTCTAAGTTTTCTTCGAGCGGGTGTTCAGCTATTTGCTCTAGGTTACGGAAACCTACAAAAGGCGTGGCATCTTTCCGCAGGTTATCAAAACGCGGTGAAACTTCATCGGCAATGAAGAAACCTACGGTCTTGAAGACTACTCCACCCCATCCGGTTTCCAATGCTTTAGCACACATCTCGTAACAATTACCCACCGGTGATGAAGACAAGAAGAAAGGATTTTCGCAATTAACACCGCAGAATTCGATGGATAAATCACGCTTAAACATTACTTTGCACCTCCCTTGACCGCAAGGTACTCTTTAATAGACCGGGCCGCTTCTTTTCCAGTCTTGATGGCATAAACCACCGTTTTGTCCCCCTCGATAATGTCTCCCGCCGCAAATACACCTTCAATATTGGTCTTATAGTTATTGGTGGCTATGACTTGTCCGCTAAGTGTAAAGTCGCCCAAGGCCTTAAGATCATCTGCCTCTTGCCCAATAGCCAATAGTACCATGTCGGTTGGCAGGTCAAGGGATGAATCGTCAAACATACCAGTTGCCCGAAACCTTACTACCTTATTTTTTTCGCCTACGATTTCTGCTGGTTTAAAACCGGTAAAGATTGGTATGTTTAAAGCATGTACGCGATTTTTCTCTTTCTGAGAAGCAGGCATTTTTTCCAAGGTACGCCGATAGACCACCTTGACGTCGGCTGCACCTAGGTGTTTTGCTGTTGACGCACAGTCTAAGGCCACATCGCCGCCGCCAATTACTACTACCTTCTGGCCAACTTGAACCTTTTCTGGCGCTGTCTTAGCCATCCTGAGGAAATCTGTTCCGGTATAAACTCCGGTAAGATCGAGACCTTTAATCTCAGGAAGACGGCTCTTTTGTAGCCCTACGGCGACCAGAATGGCAGCATAGCCTTGTTTCTGCAACTCATCAACATTAACCTTAGAGTTAGTTTTAAAGGTTACTCCCAAATCGCGAACGTAACTGATTTCCTTATCCACTACTTCTTGCGGTAACCGGTCTGCCGGAATACCATAGGTAAGCCAGCCACCTAATTTAGCAGCAGCTTCAAAGACAGTAACAGCATAACCATCTTTAGCTAGTTCCGCGGCTGCTGCCAGCCCTGCAGGGCCGGAACCGATAATGGCCACTTTTTCTTTGGTTGGCTTTTGGGACTGCAAAACAGTAAAGTCGGTTTTACTTTCATAATCAGTGAGAAACTGCTGCAAATAAGCAATCCGAATAGGCTTCTCCAGCTCTGTTCGGCTACATGCACCTTCGCAATACTTTTCAGTAGGGCATACCCGAGCACAAATGCCACCTAAAACGTTGTTTGTTCGGATAGTCTCCATGGCCCCCTTAAAGTTCCTAAACCTTAAGGAACGAATAAACTTGGCCGGGTCTGTTTCCGCTGGACATGCCTTGGAACAGGGTGCATCATGACATAATAAGCATCTAGATGCTTCTTCCATCGCTAAAAGAACATTTGGCTCTGTGACATGCATAACAGCTTTTCCTCCTTACGTCACATGTTTCTCTTTTGTGTGTCAGTTGCTACGTCTTTATACCGACCTCCTTCCACAAAGTCCAGCACCATTAATCACAATTGTTATGGCACGGAGATCGTTATTTTTTTAACCCAGCGATGCTTTTATTGTAATTGCTTGTTTAATTTTTGTCAATATGTCTTGACACAGTTTAATAAACCAACCCTATAGGGTATAGATTTACATAGTTTTAATCTTGGAATTTATTTACCTGTGTTAATCTTATCAAGAAAAAACAGGAGGCCACGTTAGTAACTTCCTGTCTTTATCATCTTTTTTATAAAGCTACACAGTATTACATAATTAAGCATAGTAATATTCGCTACCAAATTTCTATAATCATATAATCTTTATTGTATTGTCATTATTATGTTGTTTAGTGTATTAAGTTTGTTATATATTTAACCATGCTTGCTTATCCTTCGCTCAACATAAATCTTTATCTAGTTAGCTGTATCCAAAATCTGTTCCAAGATCTCCTGCTGTAATCTAGCCAATGCATCAAAGTCCATATACGGCGCATAGTATTGCTCCATTTGGTCATGAATATTTTTGGCCGCACTAATAAAACTAATAGCCCGGTTAAATAAACCAAAAAACATCTCTTGGTTTTCTGCAATAACATCTGCATATTTCTTTTCCACTACCGGATCTAAGGCTTCATCCATGTTTACTACTATATCGCCAACACTAGCACTATACACGTGTGGCTCAATGGATTTG
>JAAYWY010000127.1 GCA_012516165.1 Bacillota bacterium | reverse complement strand
TTAGGCAGTTATAGTCCACTGTGCGACTAGAGATCCGCGGCGGGGTGGTGGTACGAAAGCGCCTAGTTTCAAAACCCAGTTCTAATAATGAGCGCGTCAGCTCCTGGGACGCTGGCTGACCCTGAGGTCCACCGCTAAACTTAAGTTCGCCCATAAAAATTTGGCTTCTAAGATACACGCCGGTGGTAATCACCACTGCTGGCGCTTTATATACCATTTTGCTATGGGTACGCACCCCATATACTGCACCTGATGCGGTCAACACTTTTGTCACCGCCGTCTCTTTTATCACCAAATTGTCCGTAGAACTTAAAGTTTGCCACATACGCCGCCGATAAAGATCCTTATCGCACACGGCCCTAAGCGCCCGCACAGCTGGTCCTTTGCTGGTGTTTAACACCCGTAATTGCAGATAAGATCGATCAGTATTATTGGCCATTTCGCCCCCTAAGGCATCCACCTCTCGTACCAGGTGGCCCTTAGCTGGCCCGCCTATGGACGGGTTACAGGGCATTAAAGCAATATGTTCCAAACTTAAAGTGGTAAGGAGTGTTCGGCAGCCCATACGCGCCGCCGCCAATGCTGCCTCACAGCCAGCATGCCCGGCCCCTACCACAATAACATCGTAGTCGTTTTTTACCATTGACTGTGCCAGCCTCGCTTCACATTATTTTCCAATGCAAAAATCCTGAAAGATCCGGTCTACCAATTCCTGGTCCACCGTCTCGCCAGTTATCTTGCCCAACTCAAACCGGGCCGAGCGCACACCGGTACTAATAATATCATAACCTAGGCCAGAAGAAAGAGCATCTGCTGCATCTTTAATGGCTGCTTTGGCTGCCTTCAAAGCTTCCACATGTCTAAAATTAGTTACACTGACATGCTCTAATTTAGACTCACTCCCCACAGCTAGCCGGATAATTGCATCCTCAAGCTCCTTGAGCCCTAAGCCTTCCTTAACCGACAATAAAACTATTTCTTCCTGGGGACAATGCTGCTTAATTTCTTTTGCCGTAAGCCTGGAGCCAACATCTATTTTATTGAGCAGAATCAGCATTTTCTTTCCCTGACAAAGCGAATAGATTATCTCGTCCTCTTCTTCCCACCCCGTTTCGGCATCCACCATCAACAACACCAGCTGGGCAGCCGCCAATTCTTCTTTGGCCGCTTCTACACCCAACCGTTCCACCATATCGCTGGCTTCCCTTATCCCAGCTGTGTCTAAGAGCCGCAACGGCAAACCGGATAGATTTACCACCTCTTCGATCACATCGCGGGTGGTACCAGGGATATCAGTGACCAGGGCTCTTTTTCGGCCGACTAAAGCATTAAGTAAACTAGATTTGCCGACGTTGGGCTTACCTACAATTACAGTCGCCAACCCTTCTCGCCATATACGACCAGCCTCGCCTTCAGCAATAAGATCCGTCAACGCTGTTTCCCATTTTCCCAGCCGAAGGGATAAATCCTTATAATTTACCTCCGGTATATCATCTTCAGGAAAATCAATTGCTACCTCTATCTGTGCCTCTAACGTCAACATTTCCTGGCGTAACGACTGGATCTTACTTGACAGACGCCCTTTGAGTTGTTCTTGGGCTAGCTGTAAATTAGCTTCGGTACTGGCCTTTATAATATCGCACACAGCTTCCGCCTGAGCCAAATCTAACCGTCCATTTAAAAACGCCCGCTGGGTAAATTCCCCTGGCAGGGCCAGCCGCGCTCCGTGGGCCAGAACTTCTTTTAGTACAGCCGATAAAGCTACCGGACCACCATGGCACTGTAGTTCCAGCACATCTTCTCGCGTATAAGAAGCAGGGGAACGCATGACCAATGCTATGGCTTCGTCAATCACCCGGCCGCTCTTTTGGTCGATCACTGTACCATACCGGGCGCTATAGCTTGGCTGCTCGCTTATCTTACCACCGCGCCGAGGCTGAAAAATAACATCACCAATAGATAGCGCCTCTCGCCCACTAATACGAACAATCCCGATTCCACCTACGCCTACAGCAGTGGCAATAGCAGCAATAGTATCCTTTTGCAAAGCTGTCCCCCCTTGAGAAAAAAACCCAGCCTGTAAGCTGCTGGGCTTGGATGCAGTAGTATCTATTGTCGGAAACGAGGCCTGGGTTGAGAGGCGGAGTCTCTCTTGGTGTTAATCACAGTTACTCGGCGGAAAGGTTCCCGGCCTTCACTTACCGTTTCCACCTCAGGGTCATCCTGCAAGGTCAAGTGAATAATGCGGCGTTCGGCCGCTGGCATCGGATCTAGTGTGATAGAGCGGCGTCGCTCTTTAACACGCTGGGCTGTCCGCTTAGCCAAATTTTCCAGGGCCACTCGACGCCGAGCCCGATACCCAGCCACATCTAGCATAACCCGACATGGCTCTTTTACACCTTTATTAGCCACTAAGTTAGTAAGATACTGCCAAGCATCTAGGGCCTGTCCCCGCCGACCAATTAAACCTCCTACATTTTGACCCTCTATATCAATTTCGACACCGTCTGCAGTCCTTGTTCCCTCTATCTTTACATCAATCCCCATAACAGCAACCACATCATTTAAAAAAGCCTGGGCTCGATCCAAAGTATTCTCTTTCTTAACCACCCGCACCCTGGCTGGACGCCCACCCAGGATTCCCATAAAGCCACGGCTTCCTTCTTCCAAAACCTCTACTTCCACATCGTCCACACCAACACCTAGCTTCGCCAGGGCCTGCTCCAGTGCGTCCTCAACAGATCTCCCTGTTTCTTCAACGGCCTTCATCTTTTGCCAGCGCCCCCTTTGGCATCAGTGTCCGGGAATCCCACCACTGCTGACCAATACTTACCACATTTTGGACCACCCAATACAGCGCTAGTCCCGCCGGGAAACGCATCGCCATCCAGCCAATAACCAACGGCATAGCCACCATCATCTGAGCTTGTTTCGGATCAGTGGTCATTTGGCGCTGCGAAATATATTGAGTTATCACCGTCAAAAGCGGTAACAGATACCAGGGATCAGCTTTCCCCAGATCCGTTATCCATAAAAACCCGGCGCTGTCTACTGGATAAGGATAAGTACGTAGAATGTTAAACAAAGCAATAACAATAGGCAACTGAATTAACATGGGCAAGCATCCACTTAGTGGACTAATTCCATATTCACGGTACAGGGCTAACATCTCTTTGTTTAACTTTTCTGGTTGGTTTTTGTACTTCTGCTGCAATTCCTTAACTTTAGGATTTATTTCCTTCATGGCCAACATACTTTTAGTTTGCCGCCGATTAAGCGGCCAAAGTGCCATTCGCACTAATACCGTAAGGGCAATAATAGCCCACCCATAGTTATTAAGGTAACTGTACAAAAACTCTAACACCCAAAACAAGGCATCACCTAGGGCCTTCACTTTTCCCCCTCCTTTTTGCCGCTAAACTTACTGAGGCTTATCCTTATAATATAAGGTTTTACCTCTAATCAAAAGGACTAATTTTACCTAGTCGCTCTGGTACAGGATCATAACCACTGGCACCCCACGGATGGCAACGCAAAACTCTTCTTATGGCCAAATAGCCACCTGTCAAACAACCATAACGACAAATAGCTTGATAAGCATACTCCGAACAAGTGGGAATGTACCGGCAATGGGGGGCAAAAAGCGGTGATATAAACTGTTGATAACCACGGATGGCCGTAAGTAACACCTTTTTAATCACCAGATCGGGCCTCCCTTACCACCAGCTTAGCTTTCTTACATAAATACATCATTTCTTCTTGCAGTACATTAAATTCAGCCTCTAGTGCCCGCGGCCTTGCGACTATAACCAAATCATATCCTAAAGCAATACGTGGTTTTAGCCAGCGATATATTTCTTTTAGCCGCCGGCGGACACGGTTTCGTTGGACTGATCCGCCCACCTTTTTGCCCACAGTAAAACCGACGCGGGTTTCGCTATTGGCATTAGGCCGAGGCAAAACATAAAGCACCATATGGCGACCAACATAAGGCTGTCCTTTTTTATATACTAATTGAAACTCTTTGTTTTTTACTAGCCGCCCAAATTTCACCGGGCCGCGCCCCTTTGTCTATTATTCGTCCTTACACAAGAAAAGGGGCCAGGTCCAAACTCCTGCCCCGCCTAATACCTGCTCTTTAGACCTTTCGTCAGGCGGAAAGTCTCTTCCTGCCTCTAGCACGTCTCCGGGCTAAAACTTTACGCCCACTTTTAGTGCTCATACGTGCTCTAAAACCATGGGTCTTTTTACGGTACCTCCTACGCGGTTGGTATGTCCTTTTCACTGTATTTTCTTCCTTTCCCCTCGTTTTTCCTGCCGACTATAGGAAAATTATACTTGAGCCTGCTCATAACTGTCAAGTTCAAGCTAGCTGCTATAAATCCACAGCTAAGACCTTTGTCCTGGTTGCTGCCTGTGGATATCTATGGTATCATATCCCTGGAGTTTACAAAAACGCCCGCTTTTACCAGAGATTTTCCCCATTTATTCGCAGGTTTATGCACACCTTGTGGATAAGTCTGTGTATAAGTTCACTTTATATTTTTTTTATGTTACTCTTTAAGGAGGGTAGTGAATTGCCCCATACTGCAGAAGAACTTTGGCAACGAGCGTTGGCTGTAATGGAACAGGAATTAGGTCGCACTAGTTTTGATAATTGGCTTCGTCCCACCCGAGCCGTAGCCTTGGTGGGAAATAATCTTTTAGTCGCTGTTCCCAACCCCTATACCCGTGAATGGTTAGAAACATCTTATTCCAGCTTAATCACACGTGCACTTAAAGAAAGTGGGGCAGCGGATCTGCGCGTTCATTATTTATTACCTGGTGATGAAAAAGAACATCAATCAACAGAATCAACATCTAGTCCTTCTAATTTAGCCGATGAACGCCCGCACCTTAATCCTAAATATGTATTTGATACTTTTGTCGTTGGCAACAGCAACCGCTTCGCTCACGCTGCTGCTTTGGCCGTGGCCGAAGGCCCATCGCGCGCTTACAACCCGCTTTTTATTTACGGCGGTGTTGGTTTAGGTAAAACCCATCTTATGCACGCCATTGCCCACTACATTCTCGACAAATCACCCCTTAATCGGGTGGTTTATGTTTCCTCAGAGACTTTTACCAACGAACTTATCAATTGTATTAAGGATGATACCATCAACAATTTTCGGGCTAAGTATCGTGAAAAAGATGTATTATTAATAGATGATATTCAATTTTTGGAAAAAAAGGAACGGACCCAAGAAGAATTTTTCCATACTTTTAACGCTTTATACGAAGCTAACCGACAGATAATTGTTTCCAGTGATCGTCCACCAAAAGAACTATCCACCTTAGAGGATCGCTTACGATCTCGGTTCGAATGGGGGCTTATCACCGACATCCAACCGCCTGATCTAGAAACCAGGGTGGCTATTTTACGAAAGAAGGCCCAACTAGAAAACTTATTAGTTCCCGATGAAGCTCTAGAGTATATTGCGCTGCGCATCACCAGTAACATCCGTGAACTAGAAGGGGCCCTTACGCGGCTTTTGGCTTATGCCCAATTGCATAATAGCCCCATTACCATGGAGCTAACTCAGGAAGCTTTAGTCAATATTTTGCCAGAGAGAAAACCGCAACCGATAACCATTAAACGCATTCAAAAAATAGTGGCCGAAGAATTTAATTTACGTCCTGAAGATTTATGTGCCAAGCGGCGCACGAGAAACTTAGTAGTGCCGCGACAAATAGCTATGTACTTAGCCCGGGAGTTAACCGACGCTTCTTTACCTAAAATAGGGGACGAATTTGGCGGCCGTGATCACACCACTGTTATTCACGGCTGCGATAAAGTTGCTTCCGAACTTAAAAAAAATCCTGAATTACGTACCCTTATAAACAAACTCAAAGCTACTCTTCGGGATAATGCTTCTTGACAGTTGGGGATAATGCTGTATAAATAAAACTATCCCCAACACATCCACACCTTTCCTCTATTAATATCTTCTTGTCCACAATAAAATACATGTGGATAAGAAGATATTACCGTTTTTTCCTTATTATCCACAAGCCTTATTACTACTACTATACTTATTACTTATTCTTACTTACTAATACTCCGTAGTTATATTGCTTGTGGACAACCACTTTTTATTGCAAGGAGGGATCGGTTCAATGGAATTCACAGCCTTAAAAGAAAGCTTTGTTATTGCCGCTCAAAATGTCTTGCGGGCAATACCAGGCAAAACAGAGCGAGCAGAACTAAGTGGTATCTTAATTGCTGCTGATGGTGGAATAGTAACTTTAAGTGGCACTGATACTGAACTCGGTATAAAATGTCAATTTCCGGCCCAAATTAATACTAGTGGAGAAACATTGTTACCAGGAAGATATTTGGTAGATATTTTGCGTCGGCTGCCACCGGGTCCACTGCTTTTTAAAATGGAGCCGTCTAATGACCATATATACATTAATTCTGGCGCTTCTCATTTTGAACTATTGGCTTTACCGTCTGATCGTTTTCCCCGCTTACAATTTGATGACCAAGCAGCAGTAGCACAAGTACCAGAACTAGCTTTAAGGACTGGTATTAATCAAGTTGCTTTTGCTGCTGCCAGGGATGGGCTGAGACAGCTTTTAAACAGCGTTCTCATTTCTTTCAATGATAAAAAGATGCGGTTGGTGGCTACCGATGGTCATCGTTTAGCCTTAGCTGAGACAGTAGAACTAGACCAAGATATACCCGGAGAATACCTGGTACAAGTGCGAACTCTCGAAGAAGTCGCTCGCCTGATAGCCGGTGAGGAAGAAGTACAAATTGCCGGTTCAGAAAGACAAATAGCTTTTCGGACTAAAAACACTTTAGTGCAATCGAGTTTGGTAGAAGGAAAATATTTGCCATATACCAGTGTGATCCCTACGGAGTTTTCATGGCAGGCAGTGGTTCAAAGAACGGATTTATTAGCAGCTCTGGAGCGAGCAGAGCTATTTTCGGCTGATAAAATTAACGCGGTCAATCTTAAGCTTACAGCCGAAGGCATTGAAGTATTTGCCCAAAGTGCAGATATTGGCCGGGTTCAAGAGTTGGTACCGGCAGAAATAGAAGGTGGCGAATTAGATATTTCGTTTAATGTTCGTTATTTATTGGAGCCGCTGAAAATACTAGCCG
>JAAYWY010000126.1 GCA_012516165.1 Bacillota bacterium | reverse complement strand
GATGAAGCCAGTGGAAGGCACTATGCTTACAGTGGTTCGAATAGCAGCCAAAGAGGCATTGGTGGCAGCGCGTCGGGGAAGCGATGTAGAAACTGTGCTAAAAGCTGCTCTAACAGGAGCACGAACAGCGCTCCAAGAAACACCCTCCTTGTTACCGGTATTAAAAGAGGCTGGTGTGGTTGATGCTGGAGGGCAAGGGCTAGTTTATATTTTGGAAGGAGCAGTGGCTGCTGTAACCGGTGAGGACCTGTCGGTGCAGCAGACCAGTATTGAATCCCCGATTGGGGTAGAAAAACACGATGAAGAATCATCTTTGGATCTGGAATTTGCTTATTGTACCGAGGTGCTACTTTCAGGAAACAATCTGTCAGATGAAACTATCAAAAACAAGTTGGTACTCTCGGGCGATAGCATACTGGTGGTAGGAGACAAACACGCTCTTAAAATCCATATTCATACCAACCACCCGGGAAAGGTATTAGAAGAATTGTTAGCTTTTGGTTCTTTACACGATATCAAGATCGATAACATGAAAGAGCAACAGGCTCAGCTTAAGCATAAAGCACTGGTTAATAAGCACCCGAACAAAGCAATAGGTGTGGTGGCGGTGGCATCGGGATCAGGTATAAAGAATATTTTTAAGGGATTAGGTGTGGATGTGGTGGTAAGTGGCGGCCAGACTATGAATCCCAGCACAGAAGAATTACTAGCTGCTATTAACAGCATAGCAGCTGAAAATGTGCTAGTACTGCCTAACAATAAAAATATTATCCTGGCGGCCAAACAAGCCCAAAGGCTAACGTCACGTAAAGTGGAGGTTATTCCTACCCAAACCATTGCCCAAGGCATTGGGGCTATGGTAGCTTTTAACCCAGATCTAGATTTAGAGCGCAATGTGTATGACATGACCCAAGCTGCACAAAAAGTGGTCACGGGCGAAATAACCTATGCTGTTCGTTCTACACAAATCAACGGACAGGAGATTACCGCAGGTGACATTATGGGTTTAATCGACGGCGAGTTGAAAATTGTAGGGAAAGAAGTGGCCCAGGTGACTTTACAGGTTCTAGACCAAATGGTTCAGCCTGAGACAGAACTAATTACCCTCTTGAAGGGTGAGGACGTGTCGACTGAAGATGCCCATGCTTTACTAAATGCAGTAAAAGAACGTTTTCTTGATTGCGATGTGGAATTGCAAGTTGGTGAACAACCTCTTTATTATTATATTTTGGCTGTGGAGTAGTAGTTATTGCACATAATGTTCCCCTTGGCCAGCGGTAATGCGTGGATGTAAAGCAGCGTTAATCCCACCAGCTATGATCTGGGAGATGTCAGCGATAAGAGCATCTATTTCTTTGGGTGTGACAAACAGGTCTTCCCAGCGGGCAGGTAAGAGCTGTTGTAACAGTTTGCTCTGTTGTTCTGAAGGCAAAGCCACTTCCAACTCCTTGGGACTAACCACATTATGCTGTATAAGAGTTGTAGAAAATATTTCTAGCGCATCTTGAGCTAGCGTGGATGCATGGACCACCGTGGGAACGCCGATGGCGATAACACGAGTGTTAAGCGATTCTTCCGTTAGTCCGAGTCTTTTATTGCCTACCCCCGATCCCGGGTGAATGCCGCTATCAGCTAATTGTATCGTGGTGCCTACCCGGTGTAGACTGCGAGCGGCCAGTGCATCGACAGCAATGACCAGATCGGGATGAATATGGTGGACAACCCCACGTACAATTTCTTCAGTTTCAATACCAGTTAAGCCTAATACCCCTGGGGCCAAGGCAGCTACCGAGCGCAAGCCTCCTTGTAGTTCTTGTGGTGCATATTCGAATAAATGGCGAGTTACCATTAAGCTGTCTACTACTCGGGGACCTAAGGCATCGGGAGTAGCATTCCAATTACCTAAACCTACCACTAAAATAGTTGCTTTATCAGGTAGCTGAGCCAATGCAGAGAGTTCTTCGGTAAGAACCTGGGCTACCTCGTCCGCGATAACGTGGCCTCCTAGACGTAGCTTTGGGGATTCAATAGTAACATAGTTGCCAGGTGGTTTCCCCAAGCGCCTGGCACCATCGGTATTAGTGATTTGAACCTTGGTAACAGTAGTGTTGATGGTGGAACGGGTTAAGGTATCCACGCCTGGTATTCGCTGGTGGTTGCGGGTATATAATGCTTCGTGGGCTTCCAAGGCTAAGTCTGTGCGGATAGTGCTACCCGTATGAATAAATGCCATCTTATCGCCTCCTAAAGAAAAATTAACGGCGGCCGGGGAAGGCCGCCATGGGAGAGGAGAAACCGGAGAAAAGAGCTTATGGGGGAGAAGTGAAACCTTGCCTGACATCATTATTACCCGTAACAAGAAAAGATATACTTACCCTTTAGTTAACAAAATATGCCATATTTGGGTGATAAATGGGTGATAAATATGACTGAGTTGGCAAGCTTAGGGGCTATTACCTTAAGCCAACGAGAGTTTCGCTTGTTAATTGATTCTCTCTCGGATGCTGTAGTCTTGACCGATGCAGCAGGGATTATTCTTATGGTTAACCGTAACTGGGAAAGAGTTAGTGGAATTACGAGGAAAGAAATAGAGGGGCGAAATGTACGGGTATTAGTGCGGGAGGGTTATTATACCCACTCTGTAGTTGCCCAAGCTTTAAGCGAAGGACAGTCAGCAACATCGTTACTTCGCTTTGCCAATGGTACAGAAGTTTTAGCCTCGGCCATACCGGTACGAGCTGATGGCGTAATAAAACTGGTCATCTGCAGTGTTCAAGATGTTATTGAGCTGGAGGCCAATTATATGGCTTGGGAAAACAGTCGTTATCTGAAAGAAAGTCTACCTAAAGAGTGGGAAGAACGCTCTAAAGATATACCAGAGCTGGGTAATATGGTAGCGCATAGTGCTGCCATGCAATCGTTGCTTCGTTCGCTGCTTCAAGTGGCTAAGGTAGATTCTACTGTGCTTTTTACCGGTGAGTCTGGTACAGGCAAGACCTTCTTAGCACGGTTATTGCATTCTTTAAGCCCACGCAGCGGCCGAGGACGTTTTTTGGCTATCAACTGTGCAGCAGTACCCGCCACTTTATTGGAATCGGAGTTGTTCGGCTATGAGGGTGGGGCTTTTACTGGTGCCCGTCGTGAGGGGAAAACAGGTTTGGTAGAAGCAGCTCAAGGGGGGACATTGCTTCTTGACGAGATAGCAGAACTACCGCTTGAGTTGCAGCCTAAACTCTTAGAAGTCTTACAGTCCAAGACGTTTGTTCGCATTGGTTCCACACGTACTCGTTTTAGCGATGTACGGTTCATTTGTGCTACCAATCGTAACCTTGAGGATATGGTAAAAGCAGGACGTTTTCGTGAGGATTTATATTGGCGCATTAATGTTTTGCCTGTTTACGTACCAACATTGAGTGAGCGGCGGGAAGATATTGCACCGCTTGCCAACCTCTTTTTAGAAAGACTCAATACGCGATATAATATGGAGAAAAAGTTGGCTCCTGATGCGTTGCGATGTATACAACTATATTCTTGGCCGGGCAATATAAGAGAACTGGAAAATACTTTAGAACAGCTAGCTGTATTAACACCTGGGAATACAATTACCCTAGGAGATTTACCACCACACTTGCGAAGCATACCGGATAGTGATATTGACCACTGGCGAGGATACACATTAAAAGAAGCTGTTAGAGAATTAGAAAGACAAATAATTGAACAAACTGTTGCTAGCCAACCGAATTTAGCGGCAGCAGCCCAGGTTTTGGGTATAGATGTTTCTACTTTAACAAGAAAACGGCGGCGATATCGCCAAAATAATAAGCACAAACGCACAAGATAGGGTAATAATGCATATATAAATAATAACTATGGCTGTAGTAAGCAACGGATCGGGCATGTTAAGCGCCTATATCTATGCTAGGAATGGGTATTATGTGCGGAAATGCATATAATAAGGGCATGTAATTTCTTTGATCAGAAGTGTTATAGACCTGTCAAACAAGACAGGTCGTTATTTTTTTTATCCAACAAAAAAATTGGCATAAATATTGCAATATTTATGACTGTATCAATGCCCAAACAATACCCATTAAAGGGGTGTGATCGCAGTATAACTTTTTGGTACCTTTTAGCCAAAGGACTTAGTGGTCAAAACTTAATGGTATTTTTATCAACAGTATTGCAGATGTTATTGTTATGTTCACCAGTATATTTTGCGACGCTACGTATTTAATCACAAGGGGGAGTAAACATGGCTTGGGATACATTAGTACTTGAGAAGAAGGATAGTATAGGTATCATTACTCTAAATCGTCCGGAGAAAATGAATACCATGACGCCGCTTTTTATTAAGGAGTACAACGAAGTACTAGATAAAGTAGCAGCTGATCAAGAAATTCGCGTAGTTATTCTACGAGCGGAGGGCAAGGCATTTTGTGCTGGAGGAGATTTTGAACTGCTGAAGGCACTGGATACCGCACCCAAAGCCCGATCTACTATTAGAGAGGTAGGCAAAGCCATAGGCAAAATGTACAATATGCCTAAACCGATAATTGCAGCTGTACAAGGAGCGGCAGCTGGTGGCGGAGCTAATTTGGCTTTGTCCTGTGACTTTATTATTGCTTCTGACAAAGCTAGGTTTGGCCAAGCCTTTGTTAATATTGGATTAGTACCAGATACTGGTGGTATGTGGTCCTTATCTCGTGCTGTCGGCGTTATGCGGGCCAAAGAACTGGCCATGACCGGGCGCTTAATTGGCGCTGAAGAAGCCGAAAAATATGGTATGGTCCTTAAAGTTGTTCCTGCTGAAAAACTGGAAGAAGAAGTAATGGCCTTTGCACAGCAGCTGGCAGCGCAGGCACCAATTGCTATGGGCTATATTAAACAAATTGCTAATCGTATAAGTGATATTACCTTTGAAACATATGCGGATCTAGAAGCAGATCTTATGGGCATTGCATTGCAAACTAAAGACCATAAGGAAGGACTGGCGGCGTTTTTGGAAAAGAGAAAACCCGTTTTTAAGGGAGAATAAATTACAAAAGGGTTTTAGTTATTACCGAAACTATAGCTCTTTTCCTTTAAAAAGAGTTTGCAATAATTTTAATGAATGAAAGAAGGGGCAAAATGGGCTGGAAAGAAGAATATCAAAAGAAGTTAATGTCGGTAGAAGATGCAGCGGCTCAAATTAAATCGGGAGATCGGGTTTGGCTGTCTCCAGTGTGCAGCATGCCGATTCAATTTGGTGATGCACTAGCAGCGCGATACAAAGAACTAGAAAATGTTACAGCTATCAGCGGATTGCTGATGCACCCGTGGGGTTTTTTGAAGGGTGAATGCAAAGGGCATATCAACTACGAAAGTTTCTTTTTAGGGCCTGTAGAACGCAAATTTCTAAAGCAGGGCAACGTCAAGGTTACATCTGTCCACTTTTCTCATATTGAGTGGTATACCATCAATAGGGTAAAGGCTAATGTGGCTGTTTTTGAAGTGTCGCCACCGGACGAACGAGGTTACATGAGTTTTGGGCCGTTAGGAACTTATAATGGTGCCCTGGCAGCACAGCTTGCTGACAAGGTGATTGTACAGGTGAACAAAAAAGTACCGTATGTATACGGTGGAGCCGAGAGCTTTATTCATGTGTCGCAAGTGGATCATATTTGCGAGGCAGATCATGAGATTCCAGTACTTCCTAATCCGCCGCTTACCGACGTGGATAAAAAGATCGGTGAGTATATTGCTGAACGTGTTCCTGATGGCGCTTGTTTACAGCTTGGTATTGGTGGTGTAGCTAACGCGGTCGGTGAGTTGTTGGTAGATAAGAAAGACCTTGGGGTACACACCGAAATGTTTGTAGATTCCATGGTTACCTTAACTAAGAAGGGAGCTATCACCTGCGCCAGGAAGAATTTCCATCCCGGTCGAATTACCGCTGGCTTTGGTATCGGTTCCAAGGAACTGTATGAGTTTATGGATAAAAATCAGTTGGTGGAAACTTATCCCATTTGGAAGATTACGGATCCATATGTAATCGGGCAAAACGACAACTTCATCTCCATTAATAGCTGTTTGACAGTAGATATTACAGGCCAGGTGGGCTCAGAAGCACTGGGCTTTAATCAATTCAGCGGTACCGGCGGCCAATTAGACTTTGTCCGGGGTGCGGGTTTGTCTAAAGGTGGTATGTCCTTCATAGCACTCCCGTCCACTGTGACGTTAAAAGACGGTACTACCACCAGCAAGATTGTTACTACTTTAGAACCTGGTACAGCTGTAACTACACCCAGGACTGATGTACAGTATATTGTAACTGAATATGGGGTGG
>JAAYWY010000125.1 GCA_012516165.1 Bacillota bacterium | reverse complement strand
TTTACTTTAAATGAAAAGTTTTAAGGCCTTACAAGTTGGGAACCATGTACTTATGAAGAATATTAAAAATCGGAGTGTGATACAACTGACTGTATTTCAAGAGACAAAACTGAGCAAAGAGGTATTGGACGCTATAAACGCTATGGGCTTTGAGGAACTTACCCCTATCCAAGCCGAAACCATCCCATTGTCTTTACAAGGCCAGGATATTATCGGCCAAGCACAAACGGGTACCGGCAAAACCGCTGCCTATGGCATTCCCCTGGTGGAACGTTTAGACCCCCGCCAGAAGCATATCCAAGCCCTGGTAATTACACCTACACGGGAGCTGGCAGTGCAGGTAGCAGAAGCATTAAACCAAATCGGACAACTTAAGCATATCCGTACGCTACCCATCTATGGGGGCCAGGATATTAAACGACAGATCAGAGATCTAGCCAAAGGACCACACATTATTGTCGGTACCCCGGGACGCTTGTTGGATCATTTGCGGCGTAAAACCATGCGTCTTAACCAACTACAGACGGTGGTACTAGATGAAGCAGACGAAATGTTGGACATGGGCTTTATGAATGATATTGAGTCCATCCTGAAAAACGTTCCTGCCAAACATCAAACTCTGCTATTTTCGGCTACAATGCCACAAAAGATAAAGAACTTAGCGCAACAATTCATGAGCCACCCGGAAACTGTCGCTACCGGGACCCAAGAACTGACAATGCCCAACATTGATCAATACTACTTGAGAGTACAGGAAAGACAGAAATTTGATACCCTCTGTCGTCTGCTTGATATCCAGGCCCTTGACCTGGCTATTATCTTTGGACGAACCAAGAGACGGGTAAGAGAATTGGCAGAAGCTCTCGGCAAACGTGGATACTCTGTCGATGGTATGCACGGTGATTTGAACCAGTCCAAGCGCGACCGTGTAATGCGAGCGTTTCGCAACGGCTCGATTGAAATACTGGTTGCTACCGACGTGGCTGCGCGAGGGCTAGATGTAAGCGGAGTAACCCATGTCTTTAACTTCGATATCCCTCAAGATTCTGACAGCTATGTGCATCGTATTGGCCGTACCGGGCGAGCCGGCAAGAGCGGTGAAGCCATTACCTTTGTAACACCACGGGAAATGAATCAACTGCGGCGCATTGAGCAATCAACCAAAGGCAAGATCGTTCGCCAATCAGTACCGGCCTTAAGCGCAGCCATCTAAGCTACTAACATTCTTCTGGGGCGAAAACTACAAACAGAGCCTGCAACTTCTTAAAGTTGCAGGCTCCTAATGTTTGCTCATTTACACCGATTAAGTTGGGTCAACTTTGCTGCCTCAGCAAATCTCGAATCTCAGTCAGTAAAATCTCCTCGTTACTGGCTGCAGGTTCCGGTTCCGGAGCTTCCTCTTCTTCTTTTTTCCTAAAACGGTTGATGAACTTCACCAAGAAGAAAATAGACAGTGCTATGATAAGAAAATCAACCACGGTTTGAATAAAAGAACCATACATAATAGCGGTTTCGCCCACTTTAACTTGCAAGTCGGCAAAACTAATGCCTCCCAGAAGTAATCCAATAACAGGCATGATCAGGTCTTCCACTAGGGATGTAACAATCTTGCCAAAGGCACCGCCGATAATAACACCTACAGCCAGATCCACTACATTTCCTTTTATGGCAAACTTCTTAAATTCGCTCCACATATTATGCCACCCCTTGCAGTATCACTGCTTTATTGTCACCTAATGGTAAAGCAAACTGTTAGTCTTGTCAATAACATGAGCTTAACCTAGTTTTTAGTTTTTACTTTTGCTCCGTCCGCTACTTCTTTAGGTGGATTTAGTATTACTGTATCTCCTGATTCTACACCGGCTAACACTTCCAGAAAGTCTTCTCCCTCTAGCCCTATCTCCACTGATGTAAGGACTGCCCGCCCATTTTGTATAACAAATGTCTTATCGTCACCGTCCAAGGTAAACACTGCCTCTCGCGGCAGGGCCAAACCGGTGGTTTCGGCGGTGATAATCTCTACCTCCACCGGATAACCGGGACGCATATCAGTTGGGTTTTTGTCCAAAGTAATTTCTATCGGAACCCGGCGTTGAAGAACCCCTAGCTCCGACAGTTTCTCCACTGCCTGGGGATGAATCTGGGTTAATGTGCCGGTAACCTCCTCTTCACCTAACACTTCTCCCGAAATTACCACTCTTTGGCCAATAGTCAGCTCGGGAGCGTCCTGAGCCAAGACTTCGGCCTTGACCACCAAATCCGAAGACGTCAGCAGAAACAGTGGGGTGCCCGCCGCCGCCATAGCCCCAGCCTCAGTGTATACTTCCACCACTTGCCCTGTCTCACTCGCCATCATCTTGTAGTAATCAAGCTTTTCTTCCAGCACCTGGAGACGGCTGCTAAGAGCCTGGGCCTGCTCCCGATACTGCTGGATGAGCGCTGCCTGGGACCGAACTTGAGCCAACTGGGCCTGGGCAGCCTGGACTTGCGCTTGACTCGTCACAAAAGCACTCTCGGCCCGGCGCCATTCCATCTCGGAAGCAGCACCGGTCTCGTACAGCTGGTTCATAGCCTCAGCTTCTCGCTCAGCTTGCTTGAGGCTCTCTTGGGCTGCAGCCACCTGGCTCTCGGCCTGAGCTCGCTCAAGTGGTAAGGTGGCAGCAAGAGCGGTCTCTTGGGTCTTGATAGCGGTAAGCTCAGCTATGACAGCCTGTTTTTCTGTTTCCAGGCTGGCGGTATCAATGACAGCTAACACCTGTCCTTCCTGGATCTTATCCCCAGCTTTAACCAGAACGTCTTTAATAACCACGGGATCACGGGCCACGACTTCTTTCTCCGCCGCCGCAGCAAAATGGCCATTGGCTAACACCGTCCGGACAATATCCCTTTCCTCAACTTCAGCCGCTTCCACAGCCAAACCCTGCTGTCGGCTTACAATCGCAGCTACTGCTGAAAGCACCACCAGTGCTGCCACAGCGCCCACTATTACTTTCTTTCTCTTCGTCATCTCTTCTCCCCCTTAGGTAAGTCGGCTCGATAGGGCCTCTAAGAAGTTTAGTCGGCGCACCTTCTGCCGTACAGCGGCCAAAGTCAGCACCATAAACCCAGTTACTAAACCGGCTGTTATTAAATAAGCACCCGGGCTGATAGCAGTGGGGAAATAAAACATTTCACCGGTGGATCCGGCTACAGCGTTAATCATAAGAACCACCATTGTTTTTCCCAGCGGTGCACCCATTATTAAACCTGCCACTAAGGCAATGGCATTTTCCCGGGTTACTAACTGGAAAATTTCTTTCTGGGTAAAACCCAACACTCGCAGGGAAGAAAACTCCCGCTCGCGCTCGGCAATACTAACTGAGGTGGTATTATATAAAATGGCAAAACCCAGCAGCCCTCCTAGTAGAATCATAAAACCAGCGGAAGCGATTATCAGTCCCATGTATTCGGAAAAGGTGTTTACTAAGTCGGCACTGGAATAAATGGACTCGATGTTGGCCATGTTCTGAAAGGTAGCCTTTATGTCAGCAGCGGAGCTTAGCACCACACCAGAGAAAGTGTCTTTTTGTCGAGTTAACCGCTCCATCTGATTAAGCGACATGTACATACCGGACCCCAAATACTGGGTCACTACCGCTTTCACCGGGACCAGATGTGATTGGCCCCCGGTAGCGTAAGAAGACAGTTCCACCATATCACCACGATCCACACCGATAGACTTAGCTAATCCCTGGGAAAGCAAAATACCTTCGGCAGGTAAAGAAACAATGTTGCCCTCCTGGTCTTCGAACCGATACAGCACAGTCGCCCTAGGCAGTGCACGGGCCAAGACGGTTTGTTCACGCCAACCTCGAACCACCTGAAACGGCAGCTCCAAGAAAGGTTCGATAATTGGGATACGTGCATCAGAACGCATATCGGTAACTGCTTTGAAACTCACTGGCTTAATAAACGATACCGCATAATCATACGTTTCTATTTGGCCAAACTGCTGGTCGATAATAACATCCCATAGACTAAAAGCATAAACACCAAACAGCATAATAGCATAAGTAAGGGCTACCCCCACCGCGGCCAAGGCAAAGCGGCGCCAGTTGCGCCAAATACCCCTTAGCACTAGCTTCCAACTAAAGGTAACCTGAGCCCATAGCTGGGGCGCCCATTTTTCAAGCAGGCTCTTTCTCCCTGGAGGCAATGCTTGAGGACGCATGGCTTCGGCCGGAGCAATACCCAGCACTCCTCGTGCTGCTAAAATGCCGGTGAGACCACAAAAAAGCAAGGTGAATAGTAGTCCCAAGAAAATAAATCCATAATAAAGATTAACTTCAAGCAGCGGAAGATGAAAATAATCTAACATTAAACGAGTATAAAATCCGGCTAGCAAATATCCCGCTGCAATTCCGCTAATAGCTCCCACTAGTCCTAACAGTAAAGCCAGTTTTAGGTAGTGGCCCATTACTTCCCAGTTGCTATATCCGGTGGCCTTAAGGATACCAATAGAGGTGCGGTCAGCCTGTACCAGCCGGGAAATAAGCATGTAGATCACCAAGGCAGCAATACCTAAAAACATAGTGGGTACAGCCCGCGACATTCGCTTCATCTGCTCAATTTCCATATCGATTAAAGCGTGGCTAACTTGATCTTCCCTAGTCACAATGCTTTTAAGGCCGCGGCTCTTGAAATCCTCTTTGATTTTATCTCTAATTGCCTCTTCATCTACCCCTGGCCGCAGGGAAAAAACAGCGTTGTTAGCTTGACCGGGCATAGCCATAACTTCCTGTAGTAGGGGCAAATTGATAAAACCAATGCCAAAATTAAGGTTATCCGGGAGCATACTCTTAATATCTTTAATGGCATAGATATATTCCGGACTATCTACTAATGCCGTTACAGTTACAGGAAAAGATTCACCTCTAATTATAAGATCGATCTTATCTCCCACAGTAAGATCATTGGCCTGGGCAAAGGCGTTAAGTAAGGCAATGCCCCTCTCACCGCTTACCGAAGGGATCCGCCCTGCCTGTACATAAAGCCCATTAATTTGTTGGTCCGAACTGATACTAACTAGACGCAAGGTAGGATTTAGTTCCCGGCCTACATCAGCCCGGACATCAGTTACAATTCTAGCTTCCACCGATTCTATTTCTCGCTGTTGACCCAGATCATCTATGGTACTCACCGGTACATCAGTAAACTCAGCAAACATGTCTGCAAACTGATATTGGCGGTAGTACTCATCCAGCGAAGTAGCCATACTCTCGGCCGTATTGCTGATGGATATTAAAGTAGCAAGCCCGATACAGATTATTATTATTACAGCTCCATACTGAGCTTTGGCCCCTAAAATAGTGCGAAAGAGCCTTTTGTCTAGTGCTTTCATATTACCAGACAATCCTTTCTGCCGGGACTGGCTCCGGGTTCTCCTTGTCTTTCACAATCTGGCCACTACGCAAACGCACTACCCGGTCGGCCATATCAGCAATGGCCACATTATGGGTAATAATTACCACTGTAGTGCCATAGCTAACATTGATTTCTCTAAGCAAGGCTAGAATCTGAATACCAGTTTCGTAATCCAGTGCCCCAGTAGGCTCATCACCCAGGAGCAGGCCTGGGTTTTTAGCCACGGCCCGGGCAATGGCCACCCGCTGCTGTTCGCCGCCGGACAGTTGAGACGGGAAATGATCCATCCGCTCCTTAAGGCCGCCACCTGCCAACACTTCCTCCGCTGACAGTGGATTATTCACCAATTCTGTTGCCAACTCCACATTTTCACGAGCGGTTAAAGAAGCCATGAGATTATACAATTGGAATATAAACCCTACTTCCCGTCGGCGATAAAGGGTAAGCTCCTTGTCGTCAAACTCAGTGATATCACGTCCCCGGTAGAAAACCCGGCCCTCTGTAGGGCGATCCATCCCGCCCACAATATTAAGAAGGGTACTCTTGCCGGAACCACTGGGACCTAAGATAACTATTAGCTCCCCCTTGTATATATCGAGCGAGGTCTCTCTTAGTGCTTCTACTTTTACCTCGCCCATATCGTAAGTTTTGCTGATACTTTTAAGACTTAACAAAACCTCCTTCGGCAATAAATCCACCCCCCTTTAGAAATTACTCTATGTCAACCTCTTGCGACGCTACCGGGGCTTTTAGACCGAACTTAATAAACTGTAAAAACTGGCTGGCTTGTTCCTCTAATACTTGCCGATTCAGTATATCTATGTGGCTATCTAGCAACAACTCGCCAAAACCCATAACAGAATACTTAATTATCTTTGTCATAAAACCGGGGTCTAGGTCATCGCGCAGTTCACCTTTGCTAACCGCTTCCTTAACCATAGGGTTAATAACCTGGTCATAATACTCCGGGGAAAGCTGTTCGGCTTTGGATCTTAGTTCTTGGTTTTTCATAATGCTAAGTAAGAATTGACTCAGTTCTGGATGCTGCAGTGCAAACTCGATGCCTCCCTCCATCAAAAGCTCCAAGGTATCGAAAAAGCCTACACGCTCCAAGTCAATTCCTTTTTCTTCTATCCATCGGCTAATAAAGGCCAGCTTTTCGTCAGCAGTTCGCTTCACCACGTTTAAAAACAATTCTTCTTTACTATTAAAGTGGTGATAAAAGCTTCCCTTAGAAATTCCAGATCGTTTAATTATTTGATTAAGCGACGCCGAATCAAAACCCTTGTGGGCAAATTCCCTCAGAACTTCCTGCAATAGTTCATCTTTATGGAGAAAATCCTTGTCTTCCATAGCTATTCATCCTCGTTAAATAAGTCCCAAATATCGACGAGCGTAGACCGGTCAGTCTAATACTACTTTATCGTGATTACCACGTAACGTCAATAAGAAATCAAAAAATGGCACCACCTGTTTAAGCTCCAGGCGGTGCCATTGTTCTCTCCTTTTTCCGAGAACACCTGAAAAATCACGCCGGCTTCGGCGCGATTTTTGATAGTACGCAATATATAAAAGCCACCGTAAAAGTAGGCCATGAGGCATCGGTATAAGAACGCGCAAATTCGCCGCAAGGCCCCACTATATGCTAGGGCGATCAGGATTGTTCCACGCTGTGGACGATGTGCTGGTTCATAAACTTGTGGTTGAGAGTAACACCGAGTCCTGGTGCTTCGGGTACCTTTAGACGGCCCTTGTTTACAGTTTTCTCCAGCGGATTCTCCACGATCTCATACATCAGTGGATTGTGATAGGGAAAGATCTCCTGAATGACAAAGTTGGCGCAGCAAGCAGCCACCTGCACCGCTGCCGCGGTTAAAACTGGACCGCCACAATTGTGAGGTGCAATGCGCATTTGGTAGGCCTCCGCCATCGAGGCAATACGCACGGCTTCCAGGATACCGCCGCAGGTTCCCGGATCAGTAAGAAAAGTGCCAGGCACCTGTAAATTTTATCCAGGTGCCTGGCACTTTAACACATCACAATGCCTCTGCGCTTTCCACGATTTTCAGCCCCTGAGATACAGCCTTTTCATACAGTTCTTTATTTCTCTCATTCATTTCGCCATAGCTTTTCAAACAGTTGATTACCGTGTCGCAGGACTTCAGCCGCTGCAGCGCGCTTTGATAAACGCCCTCTCCAATCAGCTCGAACCTCTTATCAAAAAACACCTCGCTCGCCAAATCGCAAGCAACCTGATAGTCGATATCATTTTCATGC
>JAAYWY010000124.1 GCA_012516165.1 Bacillota bacterium | reverse complement strand
TTATCTAGCTTTGCTTCACGCTCGTCAGCAGGATAAGACAGAACTTCGAGAAGCAGTAGATGAATTATTATCAGAACTTAGGTTTGTTGCTGAGGAAAGCTGCCAACGTTTAAGTCGTGAACGCAGCCAGCTAGAACAGTTAGCACAAAGTTTAAGAGAAAATACTGTTACAGCGGTACATAATAATGGAGATGATGTGTCATCCATGGCATCGTCAGCTCAAATAGATGAATCATTTAGTTCGTGGTCACAGGTGATGCTTTGGGCTGATCAGGGTAAGGATTGTGCTCAAATAGCGAAAGAACTTAATATGGGGCAAGGAGAAGTAGAACTAATTTTGAATTTAGTTCGGCAGGAGCGATCAAGCCCTGATTATTCTCCCGTGAAACAACAGTAAAAAGTCGCGCTGTATTGCTAAGGCCGGTAATCTATGGTATACTTACTTCCGGTTAAAACACACGTTCCTTGACCTGCCCAGGGGTGCCGAATGGTTCTGGACAGGATTGATGGGGGCGGAGGTTGAACTTTAAGGAGGTTAACAGATGGCAGTAGTTTCCATGAAACAGTTGCTAGAGGCGGGGGTTCATTTTGGCCATCAAACCCGGCGCTGGAATCCAAAGATGGCAGAGTATATTTTTACCGAGAGAAATGGTATTTACATCATTGACTTACAGAAAACTGTAAGGAAGATTGAGGAAGCGTATAATTTTGTTCGTGATGTAGCAGCGCAGGGCGGTTCGGTGTTATTTGTGGGTACTAAGAAACAAGCCCAGGAGTCGATAAAAGAAGAAGCCGAGCGGTGTGGCATGTATTATGTTAATGTGCGTTGGCTCGGCGGCATGCTTACCAACTGGCAGACTATAAAACGACGCATTGGTCGGTTAGAAGAGTTAGAGAGAATGGAAGCCGAAGGCCAGTTTTCAGTGTTGCCTAAAAAGGAAGTTATGCAGCTGCTAGCTGAAAAAGAGCGCCTGAATAAATATTTAGGCGGTATTAAGGATATGCCAGGATTACCTCAGGCTATTTACGTTGTGGATCCTAGAAAAGAGCGTATAGCTGTGGCTGAAGCTCGCAAATTGGGTATTCCTATCGTGGCTATTGTAGATACTAACTGTGATCCAGATGAAATAGATTATGTGATCCCGGGTAATGATGATGCTATCCGGGCGGTGAAGCTGCTCACGTCCAAAATAGCTGACGCCGTGCTAGAAGGCAAGCAAGGTGAGCAAGTCGCAGAATCAACAGAATCAGAAGAAGTACAGTAAAAGGCTAGGTGGGGGTGAGGGCAGGGGGACAAGACCCTTACCCACCCTTACTTTTATTATGTGGGGAGGTACAGTAATTGGCAGTTACAGCAGAAATGGTAAAACAACTTAGGGAAAAAACTGGGGCCGGGATGATGGATTGTAAGCGTGCGCTTCAAGAGACTAACGGTGATATGGATAAAGCTATTGAGTATTTACGTGAAAAAGGCTTAGCCGAGGCTTCTAAACGCGCTGGGCGCGTAGCCGCAGAAGGAGTTATTGAATCGTATATTCATTTGGGCAACAAACTTGGGGTGTTGGTGGAAGTAAATTGCGAGACGGATTTTGTTGCTCGCACCGATGAGTTTCGCGAATTTGCCAGGGACATCGCTATGCAGGTGGCAGCAGCTAATCCCCTGTATTTGGCACCGGAAGATGTGCCGGATAACGTGTTGGCCAAGGAAAAAGAAATCTTGCGTGTACAAGCTATTAACGAAGGTAAACCGGAAAAAGTAGTGGATAAGATCGTCGAAGGCCGGTTGGCCAAGTTTTATAGTGAGAACTGCCTATTAGAGCAACCTTTTATCAAGGATCCAGATAAGAAAGTAAGAGATCTTTTATCGGAAAAAATTGCTCGTATTGGTGAGAACATAATTATCCGCCGCTTTGTCCGTTTTCAACTTGGCGAAACAATAGAGTAATTATTGCCCACCCGATTCCAATCATTTAGTCGGGAGGAACGAAAAGTGGCAAAACCGAAATACAAAAGGGTAGTGCTCAAATTAAGCGGCGAAGCGTTGGCTGGCGCGAAGGGTTTTGGCCTTGATCATCAAGTTGTTAGCGATGTGGCCCAGGAAGTAAAAGAAATATACAACTTGGGGGTAGAAGTAGGTATTGTTGTTGGCGGCGGCAATATTTGGCGGGGCGTATCGGGCAGTGAAATGGGCATCGACCGAGCCACGGCCGATTACATGGGTATGTTAGCTACGGTGATTAATGCTTTGGCTTTGCAAGATGCCTTAGAGAAGATCGGTGTAGATACGCGTGTCCAGAGCAGCATCGAGATGCGAGCGGTAGCTGAACCCTACATTCGTCGGCGCGCCATCCGCCATCTAGAGAAAAGACGGGTTGTTATATTTGCTGGCGGAACTGGTAGCCCTTACTTTAGCACTGATACCACAGCAGCACTTAGGGCAGCTGAAATCGGAGCCGAGGTTATTTTAATGGCGAAGCGAGTAGATGGTGTCTACGACTCGGATCCTTTGAAGAATCCCGGCGCGAGAAAATTTGGCGAGCTTAGCTATATCGACGTACTCAACCAAGGACTAGGTGTAATGGACTCTACGGCGGCCTCGCTTTGTATGGATAATAATATACCGCTATTGGTGTTTGGCATTTCGACTTCAGGTAACATTAAGCGAGCAGTAGTAGGGGAGAGCATTGGCACTTTTATAGGGAGGGAGCATAATGCCACTAAGTCAGGTTGAGAGCGAAGCTGAAGGAAAAATGAAAAAGACTCTGGAAAGTTTCCGCAAAGAGTTGGCTTCCATGCGAACTGGCCGGGCTACACCGGCGTTGCTGGATCGGATTATGGTCGATTATTATGGCAGCCCTATGCCGGTCAATCAGGTGGCGACCATATCAGTGCCTGAGCCGCAGCTTCTTGTAATCCAACCTTGGGATCGTTCCATGGTCAATGCTATTGAAAAAGCTATTTTAAAATCAGATTTAGGGTTAACCCCGTCTTCAGACGGAACTGTTATTCGCTTACCTATTCCTAGCCTTACTGAGGAACGGCGAAAGGACCTTTGTAAAGCCGTAAAGAAGAAAGCAGAAGAAACCAAAGTGGCCATTCGCAATATCCGACGTGAAGCTAATGACGAACTAAAATCTTTAGAAAAGGAATTGTCCATTTCGGAAGATGAGACTAAGCGGCGCCAAGAAGAAATACAAAAGCTTACTGATAGGTTTGTGCAGGATATAGATAATTTGGCTCAGGCAAAAGAAAAAGAGATTATGAGTCTGTAATGGAGAAACAATATCTATTACCGGATGTTTTGGCCTGGCCGCTTAATAAGGCAATAACCGAGCTCAAGCACGCTGATGTTATGGTGGATATCAAAGAGGCAGTCCTACCCAATAGACCAGTAGAGGGGTCCGAGCTGCGTGTTGCCCGAGTAAGAGCCGATAAAGAAAAAGTGGAATTAGTAGTAGTCAAGGCTCAGACGCAGCCGGTAGGTAATATGCCCCCTGTTTAAAAGGGGGCGTTTGCCTTATAGGAGGGATGTGTGTGGTTCCAGAAAAACGACCTAGAACCGGTTCTGACAGGTCTGGTCCTGAGCATGTGGCTATAATAATGGACGGAAATGGCCGCTGGGCCCAGAAACGGGGTCTGCCACGATTATGGGGGCATAAGGCTGGCTTAGAAGCAGTACGACGTATAGTTAAAATAGCTCCCCAATACAACATAAAATATCTAACCCTTTATGCCTTTTCAACTGAAAATTGGCGCCGACCGCGGCCGGAAGTGGAAGGACTCTTTGCTTTGCTTCAAGAATACGTAAATAAAGAAACGCCCGAATTAGTGAGACAAGGGGTGAAGGTACGGTTTTTGGGCGAACGGTCTGATCTGTCTAACTCGGCAGTTAGGGTTATGAGCTATTGTGAAGAGCAGACGGCAAATTGCAGTGGCCTTTATCTCAATATTGCTCTTAACTATGGTGGACGACAAGATATAGTGCAGGCTGTACGAAAAATAGCGTCCAGGGTGGAAGCTGGTGAGTTGAAAGCAGCCGATATTAAGGCAGCCGATATTGAAGCGGAGCTTTTTACACATGGATTACCAGACCCTGACCTTTTAATTCGTACTAGCGGTGAACAACGTTTAAGCAATTTTCTTTTGTGGCAATTGGCGTATACGGAAATATATGTAACACCGCTATTGTGGCCCGATTTTACCGAAGAAGATCTTCAAGCAGCCTTGTCCGCTTATCGGCAACGGGAACGACGTTTTGGTGGAATTATAAACAAAGGATGATTTAAGTGGCGGCGCGTATTATTACAGCAGTGGTAGGAGTTCCAGCCATTGTGTTACTTGCGCACCAGGGGGGATGGCTCTTTTTTGTACTAGTGTTAGGGTTAGCTGAAGCTGGCTTATTTGAATATTATCGTCTTACTAAAGTGCCATATTTACTATGCACATGGGGATATATAATTGCAGCGATATTCTTAATAAGTATTCATACACAAGGATTGCAGTGTAGCTGGTTGTTGTTTAATGTGGGAATAATTGGGCTGCTTTTGGTAGTATTATTTAATTTTCCCGATTATACTTTTCAACAAGCTGGTACTGCATTACTCGGAGTGTGTTACATCCCTTTCCTATTTGCTTATTTATTATTACTTAGGGCGTTGCCACAAGGTGGGCAGGTTACTATCTTAGCCTTTGTTCTTACGTGGGTAGTTGACAGCGCTGCTTTTTTAATCGGGTCGTGTCTAGGACATCGCCCTTTAGCACCTAAGCTAAGCCCCCGTAAGACGTGGGAAGGAGCGTGGGCGGGGCTTAGCGGGAGTTTAATTGTTATGTTCTGGATGGCACCTAGAATTGATCTTTCTTGGCTGGAGGCTATCATTATCGGTGTAGCAGTGGCTGTAGCAGCAATGATGGGAGATTTACTTGAGTCAGCACTAAAACGTTTAGCTAAGGTTAAGGATGCTGGCCGCATTTTACCTGGTCACGGTGGTATTTTAGATCGTTTCGATGCACTATTAGTGGTGGCACCTACACTTTACTTTTTTCTAGAGCTGCTATGGCGTAAGGGGAGATGAATCCATGAACCGGCAGGTATTATACATACTTGGGGCAGTGTTTTTTCTTATTATTTTATATTTGGGTTTGCGCTACTTGTTACCCCTAATTCTCCCCTTTGCTTTTGGGGGATTTTTAGCTCTAATGTTGGAACCCATGGTTAACTTTTTACAAAAAAAAGTTCGTATGCCGCGGTCGTGGGCTGCAGGGATCACTATCATTAGTGCTGTAGTCATCAGTGCATTGCTACTGGTTTTGCTTACTGCCCGCGTGGCAGTTGATATTCGGGATATAACTTACAAACTACCAGTGTACAGCAAAACCATGATCGAAACTCTTCAGGATTGGACGCTACAAACACAGGCATTTTATGTTCGATTGCCAGAGCCCCTCATGCAAACAGTGGAAGAAGGCATAAAGCAGTTATATAATATTGCCGGGATATTATTACGCAAAGTTTTAGGATCGCTTAGCGCTGTGCCTAATTTAATCTTTAGTTTGATTCTTAGTTTCATAGCCGCCTTTTTCATTAGCCGTGATCGGGCTCAGTTGTCAGCTATAATTCATCAATTATTGTCTCCGGCTGGGATAGAACGCATGCAAATATTAGAGCGGGAAATAATGACTAGTCTGGTGGGCTTAGTTTGGGCACATTTGATACTGGTTACAATAACAACACTGGTGGCCATGGTGGGTTTGTGGGTGCTAGGTATTCGTTATGCAGTGTTTATTGGCTTGATAAGTGGACTTTTAGATATTATTCCGGTGCTAGGGCCTACACTTCTGTTTTTGCCTTGGATTATTGCTGTTTTAATAAGTGGCAATGTAACTTTGGCCATAGGGCTTACGGTTGTCTATGCTACCATGAATATTATTCGTCAAATATTACAGGCCAAGATTATCGGTACACGCACAGGCTTGCATCCGTTGGCAGTGTTGGTGTCATTATATGTAGGGGTAAAATTGTTTGGCCCCAATGGCATCATTGTGGGGCCACTGATGCTTATTTTGTTTAGAGCTTTGCTAAGGTTAGGGATTTTTGGCGATTTAACTAGAATGTAGGTGAAAAATAATGCGTACAGTCGCAGTTTTAGGTTCTACTGGTTCTATCGGTCGACAGGCGTTGGAAGTGGCTGAAATCTTAACTGGTGAAATAAAGGTTACAGCTTTGGCAGGAGGAAGAAACATCGAGTTATTGGCAGCACAAGCCAAGAAATTTCATCCAAATGTAGTAGCTATTGCTGCTAAAGAGCAGTACCAGGCATTAAAACTCGCCTTAACTGGCACCGGCATTAAAGTACTAGCTGGGGAAGAAGGGATAACGGAAATTGCTGCTGGTCCGGATAGCCAGATGGTGCTAGCAGCTATAGTAGGAATTGCCGGGCTAAAGCCTACGTTAGCAGCGGTAAAGGCTGGCAAGTATATCGCACTGGCTAATAAAGAAACGTTGGTAACAGCGGGTAGCGTGGTTCGACAAGAGGCCGCCAAGAGCGGTGCCGACATATTGCCGGTGGATAGTGAGCATTCTGCTATTTGGCAATGCCTAAGGGCAGGCCGTAGGGAAGAAGTTGAAAATTTGATCTTAACCGCCTCTGGTGGTCCTTTTCGTACCTGGGCAGCCCACGAACTGATGCAGGTAACAGTGCAAGAGGCTTTAAGCCATCCTAACTGGAAGATGGGACCTAAAATTACGGTAGATTCAGCAACCATGATGAATAAAGGGTTAGAGATACTTGAAGCCCGCTGGCTGTTTGACATCCCGTTGGCCCAAATTCAAGTGCTCATACATCCTGAAAGCGTTGTCCATTCTCTAGTGGAGTTTGTGGATGGTGCCATTATTGGACAGCTTGGGTTGCCCGATATGCGATTGCCAATCCAACTAGCATTTACATATCCTGCGCGCCTAAAAACGCCCTGGCCGCGATTGCAATTAGCAGAGCGGACGTTAACATTTGAAGAGCCGGATACAAAGCGATTTCCCTGTTTACGTTTGGCCCGAGAGGCTGGCGAAAAAGGAGGAACTGCCCCGACGGTATTAAATGCTGCTAACGAAGTGGCAGTAACTAATTTTTTGAGTGGGCAGTTAGCTTTTGTTGATATCCCTAAGGTAATAGAAGAGGTCCTGGCGGCACATGAACTTATGGGTGATGTTACCTTAGAGACTATATTTTTTGCCGATGAATGGGCCAGGGATCAGACCAGACGGGTTATGCATAAGGAGTGAGTTTTATTGACCACGGTGCTAGCGTTCGTTCTGGTGTTTGGGTTGCTTACCATCTTTCACGAATTGGGCCATTTTCTTATGGCCAAGAAAGCAGGAATATTGGTGGAAGAGTTTGGGATCGGTTTTGGTCCAAAGTTGTGGGGACAAAGCTGGGGTGAGACAGTTTATTCTATTCGCCTCTTTCCCTTGGGCGGTTTTGTGAAGATGTTAGGCGAGGAGACTGACAGCAAAAACGAGCGCTCTTTTCGGAGCCAGCCGCCTACTAAGCGGCTTTTGGTCATTGGGGCCGGGCCAGTAATGAACTTTATCCTAGCAGCCTTATTGTTTGCCTTTATCTTTTTTTTAGTTGGTGTACCGGTGGAGCAGGCGGAAATTGGGGCAGTAGTACCCGAGAGCCCGGCCTATAAAGCAGGGATCAAACCGGGAGATGTGATTGTAGCTATCCAAGGTATCCCAATCAAAGCTTGGGCCGAAGTGCCAGCGGCTATTGCTACCCGGGCTGGTAAAACCACTGATATAACGATTAACCGCAGCGGGCAGATCTTAACTGTTAAGGTTATGCCTGAATTAGCACCTGATGGACAACGAGGTATTATTGGCATTGAACGATCCATGAAAAAGCACCGCCCTCTAGCATCATTGTATTGGGGAGCCAGACAAATGATCGGCACCACGATATTTATCTTTCAACAGGTGGTAGAAATGGTTGTCCAACGGCAAGCTACGGAGGTAGCTGGACCACTGGGCATAGTACAAGTTGTGAGTGAAGTAGCCCACACCGGTTTTATTAACCTTCTGTCGTTAGCAGCCGTTTTAAGTGTTAATTTGGGTTTATTTAATTTGTTTCCCATACCCATGCTCGATGGTGGTCAAATAGTTCTTATTACGTGGGAAGCCATTCGGGGTAAGGGCCTTACTCCGGACCAAGAGGGGGCTATTAATTTGATTGGAGTGTTATTACTGTTGGCCCTTTTAGCATTGGCTACCTATCAGGATTTTAAGCGTTTAGGGTTGGGGGTGTAGCGGTTGGGCACATTACGACGTAATAGCCGTAAGGTACAAGTTGGTAATGTAGTTATTGGGCAGGGGGCACCTATTAGCGTTCAATCCATGACCAATACTGATACCAGGGATATAAAAAGTACTCTTAATCAAATTTTCCAGCTAGCCGATGCTGGTTGCGAAATAGTACGGTTGGCTGTACCGGATGAAGAAGCTGCTCAGGCTTTATCTTCCCTGTGCCGAAGTGCTCCAGTGCCGTTGGTGGCCGATATTCATTTTGACTATCGTCTAGCGCTTGAGGCAATAGAAGCGGGAATAGCAGGGCTAAGGTTAAACCCTGGTAATATTGGTGGTCCTGAGCGGGTCCAGCGGGTGGCTGTAGCGGCCAAAGAACGTGGAATACCCATCAGAATTGGCGTGAATGCCGGTTCACTAGACAAATATATCCAGCAGGAATATGGTGGAATAACGGCTGAAGGTATGGTAAAAAGCGCACTTGAGCAAGCAACTCTATTGGAAGATGTAGGACATAGCGCTATTGTGTTGTCGCTTAAAGCTTCCAATGTTCCCCTTACTATTGCTGCTTATCGCTTAGCTGCTAAAAAGTGCGATTATCCTCTACACTTAGGTGTCACCGAGGCGGGTACTGTTTGGCGTGGTATTATTCGATCAGCAGTGGGGCTAGGCGTGCTTTTATATGAAGGCATTGGTGATACTATTCGAGTGTCGCTTACAGGAGACCCAGTTGAAGAGGTAAGGGCAGGTTATCAGATTCTACAGGCCTTGGAGC
>JAAYWY010000123.1 GCA_012516165.1 Bacillota bacterium | reverse complement strand
GACATGGGATTGGGACCGCTATCGAATACTAGTGGTAGAGGCCCATCGACGGGAAAATTGGGGCCAGCCGCTGGAAAACATATGCCGGGCGGTAGCTGAGATCGCTGCTTCTCATCCTGATATAGCGGTTATTTTCCCGGTGCATCTCAATCCCAAAGTCCAGGAGCCGGTACGGCGTATTTTGGGAAATTCTCCCCGAGTTCATTTGCTAGAGCCGTTAAGTTATGCTGATTTTGCCAACCTTATGGCACGCGCCCACCTTATTATAAGTGATTCCGGCGGTATTCAAGAAGAAGCTCCATCCTTAGGGCGGCCGGTACTGGTGCTACGGGATGTTACCGAGCGCCCGGAGGCGGTGGCTGCAGGAACAGTTAAAGTAGTGGGGACCGAGGCGGACAAAGTAGTAGCTGCGGCCGAAGAGCTCCTTACTGACAACAAGGCATATAATAAAATGGCTCAGGCGACTAATCCGTACGGCGATGGTGAAGCTGCCCGCCGTATTGTGGATGGTCTTAAATATCACTTGGGCCTTAGTCAGAAACCGGCACAGGAGTGGTAGTACCAAATTCAGTAGAAGGGAGGCCTTGCTATGCGTACTCGAGTCCAGTGGATTTTAACTGCGAGTACGTTTACTTTAAGTATTGCTCTGGCCATTATCTTTGGCTATTATGTTGGTGGGTGGCTCGATGCTCGTTACGGTACCGGCAGTATTTTTTCCAGTTTACTGGTTCTCGTGGCTATTATTGGCGGTTTTTACAATCTTTATCGCTATGTTACACGTGAGTTAAGAAAGATAAAGTAAGTAACGCATACCCTCTCCAGTTGTCTCATATAGATGTCACAGAACAGCCTTATAGCTGTGACTGGCAGTTGTGGTATGGAGGGGGAACACCCTTGCGAAACTTACTTATAGCCACGGTTGTATTAGTGTTTTTGGTGATATTAGTAGTCCCAACAGCCATCGTGAGTTTTTATCCGCGCCCTTCTTTAGCTCCCCAGGACTTAGAGTCGAAAGGGGGCACTGACCTAGTGGAAACGGGACCGATACTTAAAGTGTATATGGCCGAGAGCGGGCAAATTGTTCACATGCCGCTGGAGGACTATTTAGTGGGTGTGGTGGCGGCAGAAATGCCAGCCCGCTTTGAAGAAGAAGCGCTTAAGGCCCAAGCTGTGGCTGCTCGCACCTATGCTCTCAAACGTCTCAAAGCGTATGGGGGCAGTGGTTGTGCTAAGCACCCCGAGGCCGATATTTGTACCGATCCCAGTTGCTGTCAGGCGTACTTGAAAGAGGACGAACTCAGGCGGCGGTGGGGAATTTTTTCCTATCCTGAGTATCAGCTAAAAATTGCCGATGCGGTGGCTGCTACCAACGGCCTTGTTATCACCTATGACTACCAGCTTATCGACCCGGTGTATCATGCCAGCTGTGGCGGCCTTGGTACCGAAGACGCTGCCGCTGTGTGGGGCAACGCTGTGCCGTACCTGAAACCAGTTTCATGCCCATATGACGATAATAGCCCCCACCAGATGGCTGAGACAGTTCTTACCCTAAAGGATTTGGAGAAGCAATTGGGAGAAAAAGTAACCGTACCAGTAAGTGGGGGACTAGACTTACAAGTGTTGGCGCGTACAGCTAGTGGACGAGTAAAAGAACTAAAGGTGGGAAATGTTACCTTACCTGGTACCGAGGTGCGCCAGCGCTTGGGCCTAAACTCCACTAGCTTTAGTTGGCAACTGGCTGAAAATGGCAAAGTCATTTTTACCACCTACGGCAAAGGCCATGGTGTAGGTATGTGTCAATACGGTGCCAATGGCTTGGCCAAGCAAGGCCAGGATTTTTGCGCCATCTTAAAGCATTATTATACTGGTGTAGAAATTGAGCCTCCGCCAGGAGTAAGCACAACCGATTAAGCTATAGGCTTTGACAGCCAAATACCTATTCCGATAATAAAAGTATAATGGGGCGCTCTGAGTTATTGGCATAATTGTTTATAAACAAGAAAAATAAAATTAATATGTTTTAGCGAACCAGGTTGCTTAAAAAAGAGGAATTATATAACAAATGGTGAATAGATACATTATTGCAGGATTAATTGCGCCCCACATTCTATCAAGAAGCAATTATTGATGCGGAAAGGATGGGCGCTAATGACTACTGATGTTAGTTTGGAAATGCGGATTAAAAGAAACATTAATGAGTTCTCCGAAGCTCAACGGGCATTAGCTGAGTTTCTCCTTGCTAACTATGAACAAGCAGCCTTTCTGACAGCGGCCCGGGTAGGGGCTTTAGTTGGTGTAAGCGAGTCCACCGTGGTGCGCTTTGCCTATGCCATCGGTTATCAAGGCTGGCCCCAATTACAAGCGGTATTACAGGAAATGGTAAAGGACCGCCTTAGTACAACCACTAGACTTAAGTTATCGGCAGCTTGCAATCAAGGCCAAGAGCAATCGGTAATGCGGGAAGTTATGGAGACCGACTTAGAAAACCTACGGCGTAGCCTGCAGGACCTAAAAGAAGAAACCTTTAATGCAGCAGTAGAGGCAGTTATTAAATCGAACGACATCTATGTTCTAGGAAGTCGCAGTGCTCGCTCTCTGGCCCACTTTTTAGCTTTTTATCTCCAGATGATCGGCAAGAGAGTGTCGGTGGTGCCGCAGGGTTTGGGCAGTATCTTTGAAGAATTAGGAGCAGTGAAGCCGGGGGACTTGGCAATTGGCATTAGTTTTCCCCGTTATTCACGGGTGACTATTGAAGGTTTTGCTTATGCGCGCCAAAAAGGAGCAACTACCTTAGCCTTAACCGATAATGTCATTTCACCGTTAGGGCAGTTGGCGGATATCACCTTGTCGGCCAGGAGCAACCTAGGGTCTTTTATTGAATCCTTTGTTGCCCCCTTGTCGGTGATTAATGCTCTTCTCACGGCTGTTGGGCGCCGGGACAAAGACAAGACATTGGCCCGCCTTGATGAGTTGGAGGAAATTGCTCAAAAGCATAATATTTTCTATTTGCCAGGAGGTGGTAATAACAATAATATATAAAGGCTTCTTTGGGGGTGGTAGAAGCAGCAGATGGGAGAAGTAGCAAAAGAGACCACACAAAATGTGGTCTCCGCGTCCGGACACGATCCGGCCTGGTTTGTGGGCGCAAACCGAGGCCCAGGTATTTTATTACCCTCTGCAGGATCGCGTACCAATTTTAAGTTTAGCATAGGTATGCCCTCCTGTCAAAGAGGAGTTT
>JAAYWY010000122.1 GCA_012516165.1 Bacillota bacterium | reverse complement strand
GTAAAGGGATGTCGGACTGGCTCACCGAAGATCTTTCTATACTGATCCTCTGTGAGCGTATCTGTAAACGGGTTTAGGCCCACCTTGTCCATGGTATCAATATCCATTAGTGGATTGCCCACCTCATCGGATGGATAATTTAAAAATAAATAAATCTTACGGCCGCTCATGGCTATTCCTTTTAGCACTGGAGCAAACCGGTTCCGGCTCAGTAGCGGAAACACTACCGCCAAGTCTCCTGTAAACTTGGCCTTTATATCAAAAGCAATGTCTTCAATGGAGGCATAGTTCCCCTGGGCCCGGGCCACTAGAGACTCTGTTATGCCTATTACATCGCGATCATGTAGGCAAAAGCCCTCCATCTGCCCTGCCCTAAGAACCGATTCCACCACAATGGCAACGACATCGTCCCCCTCCTGTACAACAGGAGCCCGGATACCTCTAACAGTGGTACCAACTGTTCGAACCATATTGATTCCTCCCTCTGTTGCCCTGCCTGAACCATTACCATTCACAGGCCAAAGAACAGATGCAAAGTTGGGCTCTTTTATTACTGCCCTAAGTAGTATATCAAAAAATAGACAAAAAATCTTGGAACTTGAGTTGACAATAAATTTTTTATACAAAAATACAGGTACAATAATGCTATGAAAAGAAAATAGATGGAATCAGACCGGTAAATATGGTACCATTTTATTGTACACCCTAATTGGCAAAGCCTAATACCAGCTCTAAGAAATCTAACAGAAGGAGGTTTTGTTTATGGGTTTATGGGATCAGGTCAAGCAACAAGCCAGCTCGCTAGGAACCAAAGCCGCCGAGAAAACTCAGGAGCTACGGTTACAATCCGAAATTAACGACCTTAAGAGTCAAATCAGCGCGAAGCAAACTAATCTCGGAGTACTAATCTACCAGATGTACAAGGAAGATCGGGGTAATTATGATGCTCTGCTCCCTATCTGTCACGAAATTGACGAATTAGAAAAAGAAATTGCTGAAATTGAACAAAAGATCGCCGAACTAAGGGCCAAACCTGGTAGGTGTCCTAAGTGCGGTCACAATAACGTCTCCAATGCCCGATTCTGTGCCAATTGTGGTACCTCGCTGCAAGAAGCACAGGAAGCACCAGTTATTGAAGCAACAGCCGAAACCAAAGTTAATGTCTGCCCACAGTGTAACACCGAGCAGCCAGAAGATGCTAAGTTTTGTACTCAATGCGGCTACAAATTGGCCTAATTGCCAAAGCCCCTGCCAATTGGCAGGGGCTTTTCAAAATTCCTAAGCAGTTACAACACTCGGCGCAGCTTTTTGTACCGAGAGATGGCGGCAATAAGTTCTTCTTTCTTAATACCTGCCACCTGACCCTGATCACTGCTTACCGGGTGAAAAAGCCGCTCTGGTAAGAGTTGTTTTTCTTTTTCCCGGCGGCATTTACCATCGAATTCAAAAAAGGCCTTACGGCAGCGGTCAGCATAAGCCCATAAATCTTCTCCGGTATAAGTTTTTCCCACTGCCTCTGTAAGGAGCTCGGCCAAAGTATCTTCTTTAATTGGCGCTCCATTGGTGGGGGTCATCCAGCGGCAGACACCCAGCATATCGGCTGTGGCCGCCATGTTCTCCATGTAAGTCTGTACATATTCTTTATCAGAGAGGGTTTTTCGGTCAGCGGCATTATTCGCTATTTGACCATCTCCAAAGGCCTCGGCAGCCATGGCCCGCCCTGCTTCGCCGCCCACCATTTCAAAAATTGGAAAACCGGATAGATAATCGCCCCGTTCCGATACGGAATAAGCCAAGGCCAACCCCAGATGAGTTCTGGGTTCCGGCACCGCCAGCTCCAAGCCGTCCCGGTGCATGGCCCGCTGCTCAAAGCTGGGGCCAAGTTTCTTACCGGCTCGAGCCACCCCTTCAGCCAACAAATCTCCTATTCCCTTTCGTTCACTAATAGCAGTGATTAGCGCCAGAAATAGCTCCACCCTATCCTCACCGCTAACGTTTAGATCTTTTTTAAGCTCTTTCCAGCTAAGATCGCCTACCTTTAGCGACTCATTTACAAAGCCCAGGACGTTGGCTATGGAAGTGGTATCTAAGCCAGTTTCCTGGCAAATTACATAGGCACGCCAAGCAAAAGTTGGATCGTCCACTTGCGCCATATAGTTGAACTCCACCCGCGGGTCACACTGCATGCCTAAACGGCCCGAACCGGGAACATCAAACACATCCTGGCAACGCAAAGGACAGCTAAAACAAGCCGCCTTTCCTACTCGATGCGCAGCCAAGAAATCCTCTGCTTTAGAGATAGTTTCCTCGATCGGGGTAACGATGCTTTCTTTGTTGCCATAGCTGAAGTATCCGGTATGGGTGCTCCCCCGGAGCATTTGCGGTACATTGAGCATGTTCTGGTAACAAGGTGATTCTAGAATTTCTCGCCGGGCGCGCTGACAAGCAGCATAAAACCGTTCCGGTCGGGCCACCAAAATAGCTTTGCTCCCGCGCACAGCAATCGCCTTTAGATTCTTGGACCCCATCACGGCCCCCATACCAGTCCGGCTAGCCGAATTAAAGGTACCGGACCGAATTCCGGCAAACCGTACTCGGTTCTCCCCACCGGGACCGATAATAAAAAAGCGAAAGTCGCTGCCGTAGCGCTCAGCCAAAGCAGCCTCGGTCTTACTTACGCCTAGGCCCCAAAGTTCCTGAGCTGGCTGTATTTTTACCCTGTCATCATCGATAACCAGTACCGCCGGTTCAGCAGCCGCTCCCTTAATAACCAAGTGGTCATAGCCAGCATATTTAAGTTCCGGCCCGAACTGGCCGCCGATATTACTAGAACCACAAAGCTCCGTGGCCGGAGATCGCGCTCCCACGTGGACCCGGGAAGCAGCCGGAGCCAACGTTCCAGTAAGAGGGCCGGTGCCGAACACTAAAATGTTTTCCGGCGACAAAGGATCCGCCTGCCAGCACTCAGCAGCCAAAAGAAGGGCCAAATCAATGCCCTTGCCCCCCAGCCAAGTGTCGCTATAGTCACTGGTAGGCACACATATTGATTTTCTTGCCGTGAGATCTACTACTAATATTTTCCCCGCCCAGGCATTCATGTCTCTTTCACCACCACTGCTTTTTCCCCGCAGGTTTCAGCACAAGCCGGTCCCTCCGGCCGGTCCAAGCACAGATCACAAATAAGAGGAACATTAGTTATCGGCGAGAGGCGCAAATAGCCAAAGGGGCAAGCCTTAACACAAGCGCCGCAACCGGTGCATTTTTCCGGATCAACTTTGGCGCCCCCTTCCGGCAAAGGCACCAAAGCACCGCTGGGACAAACAGCAGCACAGCGCGGTCGGCGGCACCGGCGACAGATACGAGGCGTAAATGCCGTAGCATTCTCCTTAGGCTCGATCCAAAGCCGGGCTTCCTTGGGCCAACAACTGCCGCTGTGGACCAAAGAACACGCCACTTCGCAGGAACGACAGCTTGTACAACAATCAGCAATAACTTGTAGTCTCCTCATGCAGGCACCTCTTTCAATAGCTGAAATGTAGGAACGAGTTTGCGGAGCGTGAGGATGAACCCTGTAACAATGAAGCCCAGCTAACATAGATGCAGACTACAGGCTGGCACCGGGAACACGGGCCGACATGGAGACCGGCCCCTACCGGAAAGCCCCCGCCGGAACGCTAGGCTGAGCATTAGACTGCTCGCTGAATTTCCTGCGAGCGATCCCGGTAAAATCGGGTTGGCTATTCCATTAGAGGGGCGAGTTCAGGGGCTTTTCATTTCAGTTTGTGCCACGTAGGTTGCCCGCCGGTATAAAATAACAAGCCACAAAACCCACACAAGTAACAGCTAAACAAAGACCAAAGCCCGCTCTTAGAGCTGTGGCTGTATAAACACCGGTCACCAGCCCCTGCCCATTGACTAAGTTGATAACCCATCCAGTAACCAGTTGCAGGATAAAGGCACCCAGAAAACCAATAAAGTTGGCCACACTCACTGCGAAACCAGCCATTTGTTTTGGGCTCAAATCCTTCATCTCAGCTATGAACAGTACATACATACTATTAGGTATCCCCAAAAGAAAACAACATAAACTAACAACCCAATAATCAGCCTTCGTGGGGCTTAAAATCAGCAACGCCACCAAGGCCGCTGTCTGCAGGGCATAACAAAAAAGCAGTAACGGG
>JAAYWY010000290.1 GCA_012516165.1 Bacillota bacterium | reverse complement strand
GCCATGGATCCGCCAGCATGGGCAATAGGATATACTGACACTTGCTCCAGCCGATATTGTTTCATAACCACCCGTTCCACCACTAAAGCCCGGTTAAGATGCTCACAGCATTGCACTGCCAGATAGATCTGATATTCAGCCGTGATCTTTAATAATGGCTGTAAGATAGCCGCTGCTACTTCCAGATTACCGGAGCTGCCAATATGCTTCCCTTGTACTTCGCTGGTGCTGCATCCCACCACTAATATACTACCTGGCTCCAGCTGGGCACGCTCCAAGAGCTCCCTTGCTGCCGTCTCTACTGATTTACTAATTTCTGGCAGCATTATTATTCCTCCCATACTTGTGCTCTATTGCCGTTATCTTTTCTCGGCGCTGGGCATGGCGGCCACCTTGGGGCGTCGCTGCCAACCAGGTGCGCACAATGTCCAAAGCCAGCCCTAACCCCACCACTCGAGCCCCTAACACTAAGATGTTGGCATCGTTATGTTCGCGGCTAGCATGAGCCGAAAAAGTGTCACCACAAAGGGCAGCTCTTATCCCCGGCACCTTGTTAGCCACTATGGACATGCCTATGCCTGTACCACACACTAAAATACCTAGGGTATATTCCCCGCTGGCCACGGCTTCGGCCACAGCTAGACCAAAATCGGGATAATCACAGGAGCTGGTACTATAAGTGCCCAAGTCCTGATAAGACTGGCCTTGTTCGTCTAAATATGCCTTGATGGCTTCTTTGAGCTCAAAACCAGCATGATCACTACCAATAGCTAGTTTCACAAAAATCACCTACCTTGACGTAATCATTCCCCAAAATACAATACTTCTTTCTCCTAGCTTCATTTCCTGCCCCTAAAACAAAATATTTGGGCGCCAATCGCGCCCATTTATAACTTGCTTTCTATAATTTAATGTCGGCGCCTATCACTCCAATAATGTCACCATGCTGGCGAAGAGGGAGTGCCAGGGTAACGCACGGCCGATAAGTAGCTGATGAAATATAAACCTCCGTCTGTACTTTTTGACCTCGTCTAGCTTGCTGGAACCAAGGGCGGTGGGAAACATCCAAGCTAATATCTTCATTTTGATCAGTAAGTACAAGGGCTTTACCGTCCAGGTCGATCACAAACATCAGTTCTAAAAAGGGGTGTTGGTCCAGTTTTTGCGCTAGCAAATCGAACTTTTCTTTAGCTGATTTGTTAATAAAAGTTTGATCCGTACTAAGCGGCTCTAGTACTCTCCATCCCAGCTGTACCCTCTCTTGAAGCACTTGTTCTGGTACCTTAAGGCTGCCAAACTTACGGGTGAGTTCATACAAGCGATCAGCCATCTGAGTTAGTTGCCCAGCGGCTTTAGCCATCTCCTCCACACTAGCTGTCTGTTCTTCTACAGCGGCCGCTGCTTCTTGGCTGCCCGCAGCGCTATGTTGAGCGCTTTGGTTTACAGCATCCATTAGATCAGTCACGGCTCCTACTTGCTTTACCTGGTCGTTGATGTGCCCGGTAATCTCTACCACTTTAGTCCTTAATTCCATCAACACTGTCTGCATAGCGGCCAGCGCTTGCCGCGCCGCTTCGGACCGGGTAGCCGCTGCCCGTGACTTTTCTGCTTGTTCATCCATAGCTATCGCCAAGGCGCTATCTTCTTCATGGATACGGTTTAATATAACCGTTATCTCTTTAGCCGCATCGGCTGCCTGTTCGGCTAGTTTACGTATTTCTGACGCCACCACAGCAAACCCTCGCCCCTGCTCACCAGCGCGAGCAGCTTCAATAGCCGCATTTAATGCCAGCAAATTAGTTTGTTCGCTAATTTGAGTCACACTGGCCACAATGGCTTCCACCTGGCGCGTACCCTCGGTATGCTGGCGAACATCTCGCGCTAAATTCTCACTGCGCTCTACTGTATCCTCTACCGCCTCAAGCAGCGACTCGAAAACCTCTTGGCTGGTACTGATATTGGCCGCCACTTGATCGGCTGCTTGCTCACTTAGGCGGGCGCGCTCCGAGATAGCAATAGAACCAGCATTCATAAGTTCTGTCTTTTCTACGGTGTCTCTCGCCGCCTCTGCCTGCTTGGTAGCTTGGTTAGCCATTTCTTGTACAGCATCAGCTATTTGCCCCATGGCCAGCTGAGCTTGATTAGTAACTACCCCCAGTTGTC
>JAAYWY010000121.1 GCA_012516165.1 Bacillota bacterium | reverse complement strand
CGGATCAGTTCTTGCTCAAGATCGTCCTTATTGGTAAATACGTATAGATTCACCCGGCCATCAGATGGTTTCCAGTTAGGTTCCAAGGCTAGAGTTAAAGGATAAAGAGGGATGTATTCCACGGCTGGGTACTTAAAAATACGGCGGTCAAAAGGCATGCTGTTCACCTCCTTAAACTGGCATAGGCATACTATGCGCTAGGGGAGGATTCGGTGCCGGGAAGGTAAAGCTTTTGTCCGGGATAAATGATATACGGCGGACTTAGGTGATTAACAGCAGCCAATATGTCGACAGTGGTATGATGCTGATGGGCGATCAGCCACAGAGAATCGCCGGGCTGAACGGTGTAAGTATTACCTGAGCCTGGATTAAAAGCGAGTTCATCGTTTAAGATTTGTACTTCGGTACCGATATTTACACGATCATATACATATTCTACATCGCTGTTGTACATACGGATACAACCGTTGGAAACTGCCTGGCCAATTAGCCACGGGGCGTTGGTTCCATGAATGCCATAGTAGCGGCGCGATAGCCCTAACCAGCGAGTACCAAATACTCCGCCAGGGTAAGGTATCTTTTCAATAATAGTATAGGTGCCCGGTGGCGTAGGAGTGCTGGGCTTACCTACGGCAATAGGGAACATTTTATGCAAAGTACTACCTTCATATAAGTGTAATTGCCGTGCAGGGACATCAATGATAATTCGATACATGCAAAAACCCTCCTAGTTTTGCTCGATTATATATATGCCAAGAAGGATGTTAGATCCACACTGTCGAATATGAGTTATGAGTACAAAAATGTGCACAATAAAGCGACGGAGGAGGCATTACCGTGGAAAATGTGGATAATATGGAAAATCTGTATACTATAGATCAAGCGCTCGATTTGGACCATGAAGAATTGGTAAAAAATCACCGGGAATATGTAAACTCCGGGTTAGTAAACATGATGAGCCTTATTGGTTTTGATAAACGTTTTGTTCGGGCTCAAGGGATGTATGTTTGGGATGAGGACGGAAATGAATATTTAGATTTTTTGGGTAGCTACGGAGCTTTGAACCTAGGCCACAATCCGCCGGTGGTTATGCAGGCGGTATCTAAAGTGAGTACCATGCCTAATATGCTCCAAGCGGCGCTCAACCCGTTAGCTGGAGCTTTGGCACATAACTTAAGCCAGATTGTGCCCGGTGGCTTAAGACGCTCGTTCTTTAGTAACAGCGGTACTGAGGCGGTGGAAGGAGCGCTAAAATTAGCTCGTATTTCTACGGGCAAGCAAAAAATTATCTCGTGCACCGGATCCTTTCATGGCAAAACCATGGGAGCATTGTCGGTTACTGGTCGAGAGAAATACCAAGAACCATTTCGTCCCTTGGTACCAGGCTGCGAAAGAATTCCTTACGGGGACCTGGATCTTTTGGAAGCCAAGCTTAAAGCTGGTGATGTGGCTGCTTTTATTGTGGAGCCCATTCAGGGCGAGGGAGGTATTATTGTTCCACCGGAGGGGTATCTGGCTGGTGTGCGTGAGCTAACCACCAAATATGGAGCATTGCTTATTGCCGATGAGATTCAAACCGGATTTGGGCGTACTGGTTATTTGTTCGCCTGTAATGCAGAAGACGTGGCTCCTGATATTATTTGCTTAGCCAAAGCTTTGGGTGGCGGTGTGATGCCGGTGAGTGCTTACGTGGCGGCAGAGGAAGTGTGGCAACGAGGTTATGGTACTTCTGATCGGGCATTACTTCACACGTCCACTTTTGGTGGCAACAGCTGGGCCATGGCTGCTGGTTTAGCTAGTATTCAAGCTACAATAGAAGGCAATTTGCCCCAGCAGTCCTTGGAAAAAGGTTCTTATTTTATCGGACGTCTTAAAGAACTACAACAAAAATACCCCTTAATTAAAGAAGTGCGCGGACGGGGTTTATTCATTGGTCTAGAATTCAATCAGCCTGAAGGGGTATTAAATACTTTGTCCGGAGGCTTGCTGAAAAACTTAGCTTACGAATACCAAGGAGCTATGGTAGCAGGAGAACTTTTAAATAAACATCGGATAATCACTGCTTATACCCTAAACAATCCCAATGTAATCCGG
>JAAYWY010000120.1 GCA_012516165.1 Bacillota bacterium | reverse complement strand
GGCAGCCTAAAACAACTGGATCAAGACATAACTAATGGGCAAAATCAAGTTCACCAAGGGCTGCAGCAAATGCAAAAGGATGGGGACGCGGTACGCCTGAGTCTGCAGGATATTATTACCGAACTGACCAGCTTTGACAAAGAAGTAAAAGCATTAGAGTCCCAAGCCCAAATGGCTGTACCAGTAACTGATCAACCCCCTCCGGTAGTTACAGCTGGAAATAAAAATACAGCGCCAATGCCAAGCAGCACTGCCGTAGACAACGAAATCCTCACTAAACTGGGTCAGGCCGAAAACGCCCTTATTGCTCTCAAACAAGCATTAGAAAAAAGTCGTCTCTTTGAGCGGGTAGTGTACAACATTAATGACTTTGGGCATCGTTATAATCTGCAGTAGTACCAAGCCAGGACACATAAAACCCCTCTAGTCAGGGTAATTTAGTTATGTGGCCATGAAGCATAAGGAGGTATTTTCTATGACGCTCTACTCTGATTGGGAACAAAAGAAAATCGAGGACGAAGTGGCCGACCAAGTAAACCAGCGGCTGAGTACTTCAGGTGCTAAGGCTGGTCAGCAGGCAACACAAGAGGCGGCCCAGCGTTTTCAGCAGTTGGCCCAGCAAGCTGCCACTGCCACCGGCGGGCAGACCCCGGCCCAGTTCCAGCAGTTATTTAACCAATTAAAACAACAAGCCCAGCAACAAGCTCAGCAAACCGACCAACAAGTACAACAAGCCTTGCAGACAGCTATGCAGTCCCTACAGCAAGCGCAGCAGGCTATCCAGTCCAACCAAGTTTTTGCCCAGATGAGCCAAGTGCTGGACCAATCTGTTCAGCAGCTACAACAAGTTCAACAACCCAATCAACAACAGCAGCCGTAGGAAAAAACCAAACTTAAGACCCCTGTAAAACATAACCCCCTAAGGCATTGTAGCTTAGGGGGTTATGCTTGGCGTTGTAGATTACTTAGCACCCATGCCTAGGCGGCGGATGCGGGCGTCCACGGTGATTTTAATGGGAACATTGGGGAATTCCTCGGTCCAATTAATTTCTTTCCATAGTTGGGGATAACGGGCGCGCACTATGGCCCCAAAGCAATAGCTATCAACTTTAAATTCCTTTTGCACTTTTCTCAGAACTGCTCGGCAGTCTTTTTCCAGTGCCGTGGAGACAGCTTGTTCTGCTTCACGCAAGAACTCAGGGTCCTTCAGACTCCGTTGGCTTTCTGATTCAATAATATTTCCTTCTAATTGCAGCGAAACAGTAAACGATATCTGGTTGCCGTTCCTGTGGGGTTTGATCCTGCGCTTGGCATCAGTTATCTCGTAAACAAACCCATCGCCATTGGCTGTTTCAAAACGCTTGGGCATAAAACCGCTAGCTTGTGCGGTCAAAAAAAAGTAGTGCATTTCGTTGTAATCTAGTTTGCCCACCATTTTATCTTCTTCAAATAGGGCCAGGCCAACAACAGATATACTTTCTTGGTCTGCTTTTACTATGGGGGCTACCGCTTGTTCACCGGGACTGGTAAGACAGGTAATAAATTCGGCTACGCGTATTAAAGGTATCATATTCAGATAATTTTCCGTTTCCAACGCTCGCCTGATATACAGCGAGGGCAATTTTTCTGTTTTAGGCGCTGCTTCCAAAATTTTGTCGGCTTTGCCGTCGGCCACTGTCACCCAGGCCTTACGACGTGTTTCAGCGGTGCGCAAAAAAACATCTGTAACCCTGGACACTCCGCGCCGAGCCATCTCTTCACCTAACACCAGCGTTTGTAGGTGGCCCCAAAACAAAGGGTGTTCCACTTTGCTCTGAATAAAATAATGTCCCTGCCAGAGGGTTTTGCAGCGTGTTTTCTGCAATATTAACGATTCTTTTCCTCCTCCTCCGCCGCCGCCTTCCCCCCCGCCGCTTTCCAAAACCTGGGGAGCTGCTAAGCTATAGGTGACGTCAAAATTATCTTCTGGGGCAGCATCGATGCCTTCCATTATTACAAAGGCCCGCTTTTCTATGTCCCGTGAACTAGCCCAGCCGCGTGAACTTAAGAAGACAATGAGGAGCACAAAAGCCAAGATCTTAAGAGTTTGCAGTTTCTCCTTCATGGGGCTTATCCTCCTTTCCCCGGATAGCAGC
>JAAYWY010000119.1 GCA_012516165.1 Bacillota bacterium | reverse complement strand
GTTTAACAACCACCGCTTGCGCCAAGAACGGATCAGTAATGGCTGCTACTGCCACTTGTTCTCTTCCTAGCTGATAACCCAACTCTGCTCGAGTAGCTATCTCTACAAGAGGAATGTTTCTATTGCCATTATAATAATCAACAAAATTTCGCTTAGTACGATGGCTACTATCTTTTGCCAGCACCAACAGGCAGACTTGCGATAGCCGTAAGGCTTTTCTAACTGCCCGTTCACCAATAGCTAGCTTACCAGCTTTGCAGGCTAATCCAATCAGATTTAGTACCGACACTAAATCTCCACTAGCCGATCCTCTAATTCCCGAATAATTTCTGGAGGAAGGTCCATTGCTAGAGCTTTCTGCAACCGTCGGCCTTTGAGAGCTGCTTGTAGGCAACTGCGACGAGGGCAAATGTATACCCCTCGTCCTGATTTTTTGCCTATTCGATCTACTTCCACCTGGCCATCTGGGGTTCGCACTACCCTTAAAAGTTCTTTTTTGGGACGCATTTCTTGGCAACCGACACATAGTCGCATTGGTATTCGCCGTGGCTTCAAGCTTCTTCACTCTCCTCCACCTCATTTGCTGTGAGCTCGGAGTCAGGTTTAGGGTTATCTCCATCGTGGTTAGTGGTACTTTTAATATCTATTTTCCATCCCGTTAGTTTAGCAGCCAGACGGGCATTTTGTCCTTCCTTGCCTATGGCCAAGGATAGCTGATTTTCTGGAACTAACACCCGTGCTACTTTTTCGTCTTCGTCTAAATCAACTTGTATGACTTTAGCCGGACTAAGACTGCTAGCAATAAATTCCTCGGGGATACTACTCCATTTAATGATATCAATTTTTTCCCCTCTAAGTTCGTTGACTACTGACTGAACACGCAATCCTCGGGGGCCAACACAAGCTCCCACCGGATCAACATTTGGGTCCCGTGCCCAAACCGCCATTTTTGAACGTGTTCCTGCCTCTCGAGCAATGGCTTTTATTTCTAAGGTCCCATCATGGATTTCGGGTACTTCTAATTCGAACAAACGTTTGAGAAAACCAGGATGGGTTCGCGATAACATAATCTGGGGACCTTTGGTAGTGCGATTTACCTCTAGAACATAGGCTTTTATTCTTTCTCCTGCCCGATAAACGTCATTGGGCATCTGTTCGCTGGCAGTCAAAACAGCTTCTGCTCGGCCAAGATCCACTAATATGTTGCGTTGCTCAAATCGCTGAATAAGCCCAGTAACGATATCCCCTTCTCGGTCAGCATATTCTTCAAAAATAATACCCCGCTCAGCTTCACGAATCCGTTGTACTACTACCTGCTTAGCATTTTGAGCTGCAATTCTTCCAAATTCCCGCGGTGTAACTTCAAACTCAATTATGTCTTCTATTTCGTAACGCGGGTCTAATAACTTAGCCTCTTCTACCGAAACTTCCAGTCGAGGGTCCTGTACTTTATTAACTATTGTTTTACGGGCAAAAACCTTCCCTTCCCATGTCTCTCGGTTAATTTCTACCCGAACATTTTGGGCAGAAGCAAAATTCTTCTTGTAAGCCGATACTAGAGCAGCTTCCAAGGCTTCCAAAATAACTTCTTTGCTGATGCCTCTTTCCTTTTCTAGCTCGTTTAGGGCTTGCAGAAACTCGCGGTTCAATTTAGTCCCTCCCAGTTTATTTCAGCTACTAACCGTGCCTGGGAAATGTTTTGACGAGGAATTGACACTATACCATCTGTTCCCAAATCAATTAGAATCTGGTTGTCTCTAATTCCTACCAGAATTCCTGTAAAACGTTTCCGGCCATCAATAGCGGCGAAACTATGTATGGTGACGGTATGCCCCTGAAAGCGTTCGAAGTCACGATCATGCTTGAGCGGCCGGTCCAGTCCTGGCGATGAAACTTCCAGATAATATGGTTGGGTTATCGGATCGTGTTCGTCTAACAACGTGCTTAATTTTTTACTTAAATGTTCGCAGTCGTCTATGGTCACGCCTTCTGGCTTGTCGATAAATATGCGCAGTATAAAACGGCTGCCTTCCTTTGTAAAGGTGACATCTACCAGTTCAAGTCCACCTTCGGCAGCTAATGGTTCTGCTAAACGTGTTACCGTTTCAATAATGGTAGTTTTATTCAACCATATATACCCCCCTTGTTTCACTTAATCCTTAGTATTAACAGTAAAGAGTGGGCCAAAACCCACTCTTCCCAGCAACTACTTTGTCTGTCCGTTTGTAGTATAACATGCTTTGACATTACTGGCAAGGGAAACAAAAAATGTCTTACTTTAATTTCGGACTTCTGGTCGATAAAGTTGCCAATATTGCTGTGGTACTTCACCCACGATTACAGTTTGGGCCAGCGGCACAGTTGTATGAACCAGTGTCGTTGATTTTACCAGAGGGATAACTACTTGAACGTTGGCTTCTATTTCCAGAAAGAGTTGATGCAACGTCTGGTTAATGCCTGCTTCTTTGAAATCACTAATAAGGTTGACATTGACTGTTCCCAACGGTACCACAGATACTCTGATGTATGGTCCGACGTTAGCTAGCAAAGCACTGCCAAATACCTGTCCTAAAGGTACTGCAATATCTTGGCTTTGAAGGGCCTCTAAACGCTCTTGGATAAAGGTGGTGGTTCTAGATGCTAAACGAGATATTTCTATGGTATTGGGCTGCATAAGAACAATTCGGCCGCGAGTATCTTTGTGAATGGAAATAAGATCCTGATATTTTACTGTTTCTACTATTTCTTGACTAACCGCTGAATTTATAGCTTGTATAGCTAGAATTTTAGCTTTAGCTTCGGCTAAAGCTAATAGAGTTGGTTTGATGTTGTGCTCAACTATGAGAAAAGCACCCATAATAAAAACCAGAAGTAGCAGGCCTAAAACTAGTAGTTGTTTTTGGTAGTACCGCCTGCCCCAGCGCATGGCATTCACCTCCCTTACAGTCTATGAGGGAGGTGATAAATGGTGCCGGGCGATTAAACCATTTTTCAGATTAGACGAGCAAACCGTCTTTTGCCTACGCGTACTAGCAATCCCGCGTGAGGCTTAACTAGGGCTTCAGGATCTTTTTGCTTTACATTATCTATACTTACTGCTCCTTGTCGAATAAGCCGCCGTGCTTCACTGCTGGAAGCACATAGTTCTAGGCTTGTAAGGAGTCGTACGATCCAAATGTGCCCGTTTTCGTCCAATAGTTCAGGTGCTAAGGAAAACTCAGGTACATCATCGGGGATGTCACCTTGTTGAAATACAGCTTTAAATGCTTCCTCGGCTTCTAAGGCTGCTTCTTGACCATGGTATAAAGTGACAATTTCTCGTGCTAGTCTCATTTTAGCATCGCGAGGGTGAATAGTTCCCTTTTCAAGACCGGATTTTATGCTCCTAATTTCAGCCATTGGTACATCGGTTACTAGCTCGTAATATTTGAGCATAAGATCATCAGGAATGGCCATGGTCTTACCGTACATTTCTGCTGGTGGTTCATCAATTCCTATATAGTTTCCCAAACTTTTACTCATTTTTTGATTACCGTCAAGGCCTTCTAATATAGGTAACATAAGGCAAATCTGTGGTTCTAACCCGAAATCGCGTTGTAGCTGCCTGCCCATCAGAAGATTAAATTTCTGATCGGTACCACCTAGCTCCACATCGGCTTTAAGGGCTACGGAATCGTAACCTTGCATGAGCGGATATAAGAATTCATGCAATCCTATAGGCCGGTTTTCAGCAAATCTAGTAGCAAAATCATCCCGCTCCAGTATGCGAGCCACAGTTGTTTTGGCAGCCAGTTGTATTACCTCAGAAAAAGTCAGAGCGCCTAACCAGTGGCTATTATATTCAACAATAGTTTTTTCGCGGTCCAAAATTTTGAAGACTTGATCAGTATACGTTTTAGCATTGATGGCCATTTGTTCTTCTGTTAACTGCTTCCTTGTTTCCGAACGGCCGCTGGGATCACCAATCCGACCGGTAAAATCACCAACAAGAAATATGATCTGATGACCTATTTGTTGCAGTTGGCGTAGTTTGCGCAAAGGTACCGTATGCCCCAAGTGAATTTCTGGTGCGGAGGGGTCCACTCCTAATTTAATTCTAAGTGGTCTTCCCTCTTGATCGGCACGGCGCAGTTTTTCTCGTAATTCTTCTGGTGAAATTACTTCTGCTGTTCCCCGTAAGAACACTTCCATTTGTTCGTCTAGGGTCATAAATATAATCTCCTTTCTTATGATGTGTTAAAAAATAAAGTCTTCTCGTCTAGGGACGAGAAGACTGATTTCACGCGATACCACCCTTGTTGCTGCCATATACAGCCGCTTTAGGTCCCTATAACGGTGGGCACACCGGCATAGCCTACTTGCTTCAGCCTGCAGTTCCGAGGGGTAAATTCACTACTCTGGTGTGACTGGCTTGCACCGACCGCCAGCTCTCTGGACAAGTACCAGGAAGTTACTAATCCTCGTCTTTACTTTTTGCTATTATTGCTGCTATTATAGCATGGTTATGTTTTCTTGACAACCATACGCCATACATCGGTTTTTCACTTCCTAGCACAGGTTTCACTGTCTGCCGGAAACTTAAGGGCAGGATATTTCTATGGGGTGTCGAACAATATAAGGCAACTAATTTATACTTTTTATGCTTTAGCTGATTAGTTTAAGGAGGAACATTCATGACAAAGAAAGCTCAAGGGAGATTTAAGATTCCCTTTTTCTTACTTACTTTGTTCATATTAGTTTTATTGGGGACAGCAGCAGCTTTTTTGGTTGGTTGTATTAATACTATGCCCCAATTTGACCCCAACGTATTGGAACAACAGAATGCAACTTCTACAGTATATGATACCCACGGAGAAATATTTGCTCGCCTCCATGCCGAAGAAAATCGCCTACCGGTTGACTTAAGTAAAGTTCCAGTTGAATTAAAGCAAGCATTTATCGCTACTGAAGATATCCGTTTTTATCAACATTTTGGTATTGATCCGAAGGCTATTGCCCGTGCAGCATGGCGGATAATAAGTGGGCGCTCTTTTGAAGGTGGTAGTACTATTACCCAGCAATTAGTGAAAAATGCATTTTTGACCCAAGAACAAACCTTGAAACGGAAAGTACAAGAGGCCATCCTAGCCCTACAAGTAGAACGTCGCTTTACTAAAGATCAGATTCTAGAGATGTATTTTAATGAAATTTATTTTGGTCATGGAGCTTATGGCGTACAGGCTGCTAGCCGCACTTATTTTGGAAAAGATGTGTCTGAGCTTAATTTGGCTGAGGCAGCATTCTTGGCTGGACTAACAAAGAACCCATCCCGTTACTCTCCATTTGACGCCTTTGAAAACTGCCAAGCTCGACAGAGGATAGTGTTGGATAATATGGTGAGAGCCGGGTATATAACTGAGGCGGAAGCAGAAAAAGCAAAAAACCAGCCTATACAAATCCGGTCAGTTCAAGGTACAACTAATCGGCCAGCCCCTTATTTTGTTGATTATGTTATAAGTCGATTAGTAGAAAACCTTCTTCCCCATTATGGTTCGGAAAAGGCAGTTTATGATGCTATTTATCGTGGTGGTCTAAATATTTACACCACCTTGGATCCAGCCATACAACAAGCAGCTGAAAAAGTACTATTGGACAGCTTACCGCCAGGAGAAAAAGACAAGAACCAGATTTTGCAGCCTCAGGGTGCTTTAGTAGCTATTGATCCAGCAACCGGAGATATTAAGGCGTTAGTAGGCGGTCGGAACTACAACGAAACAAAGTTTAATAGAGCTGTACAGGCCTTACGACAACCGGGTTCGGCCTTTAAACCCTTTGTGTATACTACTGCATTAACACAAGGGTGGTCCCCAGGTTCGGTGATAGACGATGCCCCCACAGTCTATAACGGCAAAGAATGGCCCAATAATTACAACCACGTTTTTCGTGGTCTAACTACGCTTCGCACGGGAATTGAAGGTTCTATTAATGTGATGGCTGTTAAGTTAATGGAAAAAGTAGGTGTAGACAATGTGATTTCTACCACCGAAAAAATGGGTATATCTACGTTAGTTAAATCCGGAGCGTATAATGACCGGCAATTAGCTCTGGCTTTGGGAGGCATGACAAGTGGTGTATCTCCACTAGAGATGGCAAGTGCTTATGGAGTGCTAGCCAATGGCGGAGTTCGTATGGAACCTTCCCCGGTAAAAGTAGTAAAGGACAGTATGGGTAATATCATCTGGGAACGCAAGGTGACACCGCAGACTGTGCTGTCACCCCAAGTCAGTTATCTAATGACCGACATGCTAAAAGGTGTAATAACCCGGGGAACAGGAGGATCGGCATCTATAGTTGGTCGACCGGCAGCAGGTAAGACAGGAACTACTACTGGCAATAACGATGTTTGGTTTGTGGGCTACACTCCCGATTTGGCTGCAGCAGTATGGATTGGCTCCGATGCTAAAGAAGAAGGGTCCAGTACTTATCTTAGTCGGCATGGTATCGGTAGTGGACTTCCGGCCAAAATTTGGGGCAGGTTTATGCAATTGGCTTTGGCTAATACCCCGGTTCGGGATTTTACCCAGCCAAGTGGTCTAGTTAAAGTAACAGTGTGCAATAAGTCGGGGTTACTTCCGGGTAATTTTTGTCCCACTGAGAATTTAGTAACAGAATTTTTTGTTCGAGGGACAGAACCTACCACTCCTTGTGATGTTCATGTTACCGCCACTGTTTGTTCCGAGACTGATGAACTGGCTACCGAGTACTGTCCTCATCCGACAACTAAAGTTTTTATCCAAAGGAAAGAGCCCTATGCCATACGCAGTGATGGCAAGAAGCCTTTAGATGCGGTTTTGGAGGTACCAACTAAAACATGTAGTCAGCATACAACACCGCCCGTGGCTTCGATAGAAATGTATATCTGTCCTGACAGCGGAGAACTGGCCACTCAGTATTGCCCTAATGCAGAACTTAAACTGTTTGTACCGGGACAGGAACCAAAAGATATTTGCCACCTACATGGGCCAGATTCGTATCCAGCAGTACCTAATAACAGTAACAATACAAATAATGATAACGGCAATGGTAACGGCAATGGTCAACGCGGGAACCGTTTTCCATAAAAATAAGGAGCCCTAGGGCTCCTTATTTTTTTAGCCACGCAATAGTAACGCCGGTGCCCCCTTCATGGTAACCAGCCAAAGAGAAAGAAGCAATTTCCGGATGGTTTTTGAGGAAATCGTGAACGGTTTGTCGTAAGGTGCCGGTGCCCTTGCCGTGAATAATTCTAATCTGGTGTAGGCCTGCTAAGCGAGCATCGTCCAGGTATTTACTTAAATTGTATTCGGCATCATCGCTGGTAAGACCGCGCAAATCAATCTCTGGTGAAATTGTTTGGGCTTTAGTGCTAGCCAGGGTACCAACTCCAAAGTTTTGGGACTGAACTTCGGAGTTGGCCGTGGTGCGAAGCTGCCGCCATGGGAAAGTCATTTTTAGTATTCCTACCTGTACCCGCACATTGCCTTCAGAATCAGGCGGATCTATGATTGTACCTTCGGCTTTAAGATGGGGAATATATATAGTCTGACCGATGTGAAACGTTGGGGTTAAAGTCGGATTCTCTTGTCTTGAAAAGTTGTTTTCCTCTACATCTACATCCTGGTGAAACTGGTCGTGCACCACTTGACTTAGTTCAGCTAGCTTAGATCGCGCTTTATCAGCAGCTAAAGTGCGATCCTTCTCTAGTAGTCTTGATGTTTCGCTCCTTAGTTCTTTAATGATACTTTCTGCTTCACGACGAGCATAATTTACTGTAGTTATGGCGTCTTCCTTGGCACGGCGAATCAATGTTTCTTCTTTGGCAGTCAATGCTTGGTACCGCTGCTCCCATTTGGATCGTGTTGTTTCCGCTTCTTTCTTAGCAGCATTAGCATCAATTATAAGCTGATCTAAGTGTTGGCGTTTTTCTTCCAGAGAACGAATTAACTCATCTGTCTGTACATCAGTATGGGTCATGAATAAGCGGGCCTGTTCTACTATTGACTTCGGTAATCCTAAGCGGCAAGCAATGTCAAAGGCATTGCTTCGACCAGGTAAACCGATGATGAGACGATACGTAGGGCGTAACGTGATAGGGTCGAATTCTACTGAAGCGTTTTCTACACCTGGATGTGTATACGCAAAGACCTTTAGTTCACTATAATGGGTAGTGGCAACAGTGGATGTACCTATTTTATATAAATACTCTAGCACGGCCATTCCTAGTGCTGCCCCTTCGCTGGGATCAGTTCCAGCGCCGAGTTCGTCTATTAGAACCAAGCTATTTGGTGTACAGTGTTTTAGTATAGATACAATATTGGTCATATGTGCTGAAAACGTACTTAAATTTTGCTCAATACTCTGTTCATCACCAATGTCACAGAAAATATGATCAAATATCGGTAGTTCACTGCTTTCTTGAGCAGGAATGTGTAGTCCAGCTTGATTCATTAAAACCAATAAACCGATAGTTTTCAGCAAAACAGTTTTGCCGCCGGTGTTGGGTCCTGTTACCACTAAAATGCGGAAGGTGCGTCCCAGCCACATGGTTACAGGTACTGCTTCTGACCCTAACAATGGGTGTCGTGCTTGCTGCAATTCTAAATACCCTTGATGGTTAATTTTCGGTGCCGATGCTTTTTGAGCTAGGGCTAGTTTTCCTTTGGCCATGATAAAGTCCAGCCGCGCCAGCTGGACCAAAAGAGCTTCAATTCCATCACTTTCCTGAGCTACTTTAGATGATAGATCAGCTAAAATGCGTTCTACTTCATGCTGTTCTTCGGCCCGTAGTGCTCGCAATTGGTTTCCTAGTTCAAATGTGGTTAATGGTTCTACGAATAATGTGGCCCCACTGGCTGACTGATCATGAACAATACCGGGGATGTGCTGACGGTACTCTTGTTTAACTGGTAAGACGTAGCGATCGTTGCGTATGGTGACCAACGGTTCCTGCAGGTATTTTTGTATTGTGGATGAATGCACCATGGCATCTAGGTGTTCACGGATTTTGTTTTCTAATCGTATGATATCACGCCGTAAACGTTGTAAAGTCAAACTGGCTTCGTCAGCCAGCTCTTCTGGACCCAATATACAACGGGTAAGTTCTGACTGTAATGCTGGAAATAGTGGGATATTAGATCCTAAATCTACAAAAAAGGATGTCTGCCCCTCAGTTAGTAGAAACGTCCGAACGCTGTGCCCGCCTTCTATGGTAAGTTTAATAGCATAAAGTTCGTCAATACTTAATATACCTCCCCGCCGACAACGGAAAACAAGAGGTTTAATATTGCTAATGCCAGCCAAAGGTACATTGGCCCCTCGGCAGAGGAGACCAACAGCTTCAGCGGTTTCTGTTTGTCCGGTGACTACTTGAGCCATGTTTGCCGACGGTTCTAGATTCCGGCAGAGTTCTTTTCCCAAAGAAGTGCTAGCTTGAGCTGTCAACTGACTAATAATTTTCTCCCATTCTAGCTTAGCTTTTGTTTTGGCAGTAGCTACTGGCATTATAACACCCCCAAAAAGTTGCCTGAGTAAATTCATCTTGTAAGTAGCAGGTTTGATTTTTGGTAGTTCAAGGCAGGGTTCGTTTGTTTATTACGAAGGCATAACTGAAAAAATATACGCTAAGCATCACAGGCCTTTTTCCTTAATTCTTTAAGTTTAGTCATAGGCCAAGTGTTTATAACGTCTCCTATTTCCAGGCCAGCTCGTCGAGCAACACTAACCCCATATTCTATATCAGCCAAACGCCTAGCATCATGGGCATCAGTATTGATCACCAGTTTTACCCCAAGATTCTTAGCTTTGGCCGCCCATTTAGCATTAAGGTCAAGCCGTTCCGGCGAAGAGTTTATTTCTAAGATCTTACCTTGTAGTTTAGCTTCGTTTATTACCATATCCAGATCCACTTGATAAGCTGGCCGTCTACCCAGTAAACGCCCGCTAGGATGGGCTAGAATATCGACATAGGGATTGCGTAAAGCTGCTACGATACGTTGGGTCATAGTTTCTTGGTCTTGTTTAAATCCAGAATGAACTGAGGCAATTACTAAATCTAATTGGGACAAAACATCATTGGGAAGATCCAGCTGTCCATTAGGTAGGATATCTACCTCTACTCCGCTTAAAATCAAAAGGTCTGGAATTTGTTCTCTTACTGCTCTAATTTCTTGAGCTTGGGCAATTAATCGGGCGGCATCTAAACCATGGGCTATTTTTAGCGACTGGGAGTGATCGGTAATAGCAATATATTCATATCCACGTTGGGCAGCTGCTTTAGCCAAGGAAGCAATGCTTTCTCTGCCGTCACTCCAGTTCGTATGAAGATGTAGATCACCGCGAATTTGTTCAGGTGTAATAACCTGCGGCAAAGTGCCATTAGCTGCTGCTAAAACGTCTTCTCGACCAGATCTAAGTTCTGGCACTATAAACATTAAACCTAAACGGTGGTAAAGTTCTTCTTCTGATTGTAGGGTCAGGGGCTGACCACAGTTATAGCTAAAAAGGCCAGATGCAGTAAGTTCAAAACCACGTTGCTTTGCCCACAGGCTCAAATTTTCCCAGTGTGCCAACGGACCGGTAAAATAGCAAAGGCTAGTATGAAACGCACTAGGGTCTACAACCACCAGTTGTACATGAAGACCAATACCTAAAAGAACGGTAACCTTGTTTTTTTCCATGGATATTATTTTACGTACATAAGGAGCTGAGCTAAACGTAGTTAGTATGTCGGATACATTGTTGAGGTTGGCAGCTGCCAGTAGCAATGCTTCCTGGACGAATTCTTCCCTACGTCTAACTTCTCCGGCTACTGCAATTCTTACCACTGAAGGCAATTGGCCTATAGCTTCTGCTAACTCATAGGCTACAGTAGCAGCTTCACCTAAAGGCAACCCTTGGCGGTCTGAGTCTAGTAAATCAATGGCGTGTTTGATGGCTAGCTCTGATTTAGTTCCCAATCCAGGCAGATCACGCAATTGTTGGGCACAAGCAGCTGCTTTGAGCTCCTTCAGGGTAATAACACCTAGGTGCTTATATATGGTGTGTACTGTCTTGGGTCCTATCCCTGGAACAGCCAAAAGTTGGCGCAACTGAGCGGGGACTTCTCGTCGCAATTCATTAAGATAAGACAACTGACCAGTATCCAATAACTCCTCAATTTTACTAGCTAGGGCCGGGCCAATACCAGGAAGTTCAGTTAAGCAACCATTAGCCCAATAAACACTAATATCCTCATCCAATTCAGCTAATAGTCGAGCTGCTTGCTGGTAAGAACGAATCTTAAAGGGATTATCTCCCTTAATTTCCAGAAGATCAGCGATTTCAAGAAATATCCAGGAGATTTCTAGATTGTTCACAGTCGTCCTCCTTTTTAGATTAGAGCCAAACGCTGGGACCATTTATTTCCGGTCTAGCTGGTGTAAGTGGCAGTAAAGGTCTCAGTTCCTGCCAGAAGAAGCGACCAAAAACAGGAGCTACGGACCAAAAATACTGACCTATCTCTGATGTTTGAACCAACTTAACAAAGTATGGCCACGGCAGATAGGCTAATAAGCTAACCAGAAAAGTCACAAGTATGGTACCAATACCCAAACCTATGGTAGCTCCCATTACTCGATCCATGGTGGAAAATCCGGGAATAAAAATGGTACGCTTTATTATAGACGCTACTAATTTAGCGGCCAATCGGCCACCTAAAAATAAGCCTAGAAACGATAACAGAAAAAGGAGCCAGGCCGGCCCCACCAGATAAGTGTTAATAAAGCCGGCCATTTGTTTTGTATAGCAGGCACCCAGCCAGAGGCCTAGGACCAATCCACCCATTTCCCCTAACATACCGAGTAGCCCTTGGCGCCAGCCCACTAGCATATTTAAGATTAAGATCATAATTATTACCAAGTCCAGCAGGTTCACCTATGTTCACTCCTGAATTCAGATGGAGAATCCGATTCTTGGAGTAACTGTAGAAGATCATCATAGTCTTCTTTTATCCGATGCAGCTCGGAAGCAATATTCACTGCTGCCAGGATAGCCACCTGCATGGTGCTAAGACAGGGGTTTTTTTGTTTAATCTCCGACATAATATCATCTACGTAAGTACCTAGTTTACGAATGTGATCAGCCGTAGCCTTGCCTTTCACTACATATTCTTCGCCCAGAATATGAATTGTTACTCGATTCTCAGCGCTGTTTGTCATGGTTTCCACCCTCATTTTGTGTCTTGTGTCAGCTAGTACGGTTCCATGACTTTATTCAGCACATACATGGAAAAATCCTCCTCCAGGATAACTTCTTTTGTTAGTGTCTAATTGATGCTCCTAGTTTTTCTTCAGCTTGTTGGAGAATAGCTGTCATATAAGGACTCACTTCTTCCTCGGCCAAGGTATGATCTGAAGCTCTAAATACTAACGAATAAGCAAGACTCTTGTATCCTGTGGGGACAGGTGCGCCTTGGTATACATCAAATAGCATTATGTCAGCTAGATAAGGCCCGGCGGCATTTATAATGACTTCCATCACTGCTGCAGATGCCACGCTTTCAGGTACTATTAAAGCCAAATCCCGTTCTATTCCGGGAAAACGAGGAAGTGATTGATAGCGCTGTGTTAGGTTAATATGCGGCAGTATCTGGGAGAGATCTAACTCTAGAGTATAAACTCGATCTGTCAAGCCAAATGCTTCTGCTACGTTAGGATGCAGTTCGCCGAAAGTAGCTACTATATGATCTGCCACTTCAAAGCCAGCTTGCCGTCCCGGATGGTAGTAAGTTAAAGTTATGGGAACAAACTTTCCTGATACTCCTAACTGATCGACTACGGTTTCCATTATACCCTTTAGACGATAGAAATCGTTTTGCGGTGGTAAATTATGCCATGACTTTTCCCCTGCGTTTCCAGCTAGGACTACGGCTAAATGGCGTGGCATATTCGGCAACTCAGTAAGTGGCAGCTTTTTAGGTAAATATACCCTGTTTATCTCGAAAATATTAATAGAGCGGGCCTTACGCCGTTGGTTAATGGCTGCTACCTCTAATAAACTAGGTGTTAACGTTGTACGCAACACAGATTGCTCTTCACTAAGGGGGAACAACAAAGGTATTGGGCATTCGTTATTATGGCTCGGAGCCAGATTCATTTTAGCGATACTTTGCGGATTTACAAAGCTATAGGTTTGAACTTCATCTAAGCCACAGCTTTGTAGCCGACTCTTAATCATTTGTTCCACTTTAAGTTCTAGTGGCTTTTTACCAACTTGTATCTTGCCCATTAAAGGTGCAGCTGGAATACGATCAAAACCATACAATCGAGCTACTTCTTCCACCAAATCAGCTTCTTGTTTCAAGTCGGAGCGAAAAGTAGGAATTGTTACTTTTAGCGTATCGGTATTTGCTGGTACTACGCTAAGCTGTAATCTTTCTAGTGCCTTCTTTATAAATTCGTTTTCCACTGGTGCCCCGATCAATTTGCGTACTCGACAAGTATTCAGCGTTATTTCTTGTGGTAGGATAGGTTGGGGATAGACATCACAAATAGCCTTTATCTCTCCTACTCCCAGTTCCTGCAGTAAAGTTAGGGCACGCTGTGTGGCAAACAATGCTCCCTCCGGATCTACGATTCGCTCGTAACGGAAAGAAGCTTCTGTATGCATGCCCAAGGAACGAGCTGTACGTCGAATATTAGTGCTAGCAAAACAAGCTGATTCTAAAAATACAGTATTAGTTGTGGTTGTTATCTCTGAGGCAAGCCCACCCATGATACCAGCCAGGGCTTGGGCTGTTTCACTGTCAGCAATAACCAACATTTCTTCTGTTAGTTCACGTTTGATTCCATCTAACGTTACCAAAACTTCCTGCGGCCGTGCACGGCGAACAATAATTTTCCGTTGTGCCAGCTTATTATAATCAAATGCATGCAAAGGCTGGCCTGTTTCGAGCATCACGTAGTTGGTAATGTCTACAATAGAATTGATGGGACGCATGCCAGCTGCGGACAGTCGGCGTTTAAGCCAGGTAGGCGAAGAGGTTATGGAAATATTTGAAATTACGGCACCAATATAACGCCAACAAAGATCGGGGTCAGCTATAGATATATCAAGTGGGGTTTTAATACAGTAATCATTCGGAACTCTAGCTGGCGGCAACACCAACTTTATTCCCATGGCAGCAGCTACTTCTCGGGCTACTCCGATTAAACTTAGGCAGTCAGCTCGATTAGGAGTTATATCTAAATCTAATACTATATCACCAAGGTCTAGAACGTCAGCTACATTAGCACCCAAGGTAGTGGTATCTGGTAAGACTAAGATTCCATGGCTCTGTTTATCGTCTGTTTCTGTAAAGCCTAGCTCGCTGGCCGAACAAAGCATGCCATCGGATTGAAGGCCACGAAAACGAGTGGCTTCTATAATCTCACCGCTGGCTAGTGATGCTCCTGGAAACGCCAATGGAACTTTTAACCCAGGCCTTAGATTTTGGGCACTGGTTATTACTTGCTTACACCCCAAGGGGCCAGCATCTACCTGTACTACTAACAAATGGTTAGCTTCAGGATGCAGTTTAATCTCTTTAACCTGAGCGGCGACTACCTGTTCGATCTTGGTCCCAGCCCTTTCGATACTCTCTACTTCTAGACCAGCCAGTGTTAGCATATCAGCTAGTTCTGCTGGAGGCGGTAGTGTTTCCGATAGGTAGTCCTGGAGCCAATTATATGGAACCCGCATATTAGTTTCCCTCCTCTAGAATTGGTGCAGAAAGCGAAGATCGTTTTCGTAAAAGAGACGGATATCATCAATGCCATATTTGAGCATAGCAATTCTGTCTGGCCCCATGCCAACAGCAAACCCTGATACTTTTTTCGGGTTATAGCCAGCTATCTCTAACACCCGAGGGTGCACCATACCACATCCTAGTACTTCCAGCCAGCCGGTGCCTTTACAAAGATTGCATCCATGTCCGCCGCACACTAGGCAGGAAATATCTACCTCAGCACTTGGTTCGGTAAACGGAAAAAAGCTAGGGCGTAGACGTATCTGCCTTTTTTCATCAAACATTTCCCGTACAAACTGAAGAAGAGTATATTTTAGATTAGCAAAGCTTATGTTTTCGTCCACCACCAGAACTTCTGTTTGGTAGAACATGGGCGAATGGGTAGCATCGGCGGGATCTCGGCGGTAACAACGACCTGGACAGATTACACGCACGGGCACCTCAGGCGCCAGTTGTTCTAAAGTACGGGCTTGAAAAGGTGATGTATGAGTTCTAAGCAATATCTCTTCTGTTAAGTAGAAGCTATCTTGCATGTCTCGTGCTGGATGATGTTTAGGAATGTTTAAGGCTTCAAAATTGTAGTAGTCATATTCTACTTCTGGGCATTCCACCACATCGAATCCCATCCGTTGGAATATACTAATAATCTGATTTAATACCAATGTCAGTGGATGTCGATGCCCTATTGTTATGGTGCTTCCAGGTAGGGTAACATCTAATCGTTCCTTCTCTAATTGTTTCTCACGGAGCGAGTGTCTAATTTTATTCATTTGGCTAGTTAGTTCTGTCTCTAGCCGATCGCGAATTTCGTTAGCCATTTGACCAATACGAGGACGTTCTTCAGGAGAAATATCTTTCATGGTCCGCAAAATTTGTGTTAGTTCACCTTTGCGTCCAAGAAAGCGAACTCGTATTTTGTCTAGTTCTTCCTGCGAGCAAGACGATGAAATAACCTGCAAAGCAGTATCTAACAACGATTTTAGCTTGTCTTCCATGCTAAGGCCACTCTCCTTTTTTGCTAAAAAAAGCCTCCATCCCTAAGGGACGAAGGCTTTCATTCGTGGTACCACCCTACTTCGATGCTCATAGCATCCTTATAGCTGCTAACGGGGCCAACCGGCACGGTCTACTCACTACTAATACTTCAACCTGCAGCTCAGAAGCGAACTTCGATCGTGCCTAGCCCAGTGTAGCTCTCAATCGCGGCTGCACCTCCCTGTAGGGTAGATCCGTCTACTCTCTTCTTCATTGCCGTAACTTATTGATTGATTTCTTACTGAAGCATCAACTTCCGATAAACCAGATAGGCGATGACAGACCCGGTGCTCTCAAACCATCGCCAAAAAAAGTCCGCGGCCATCATGCACTATCAACCCCTCTTTTGTATTGGGGAACTTCTAGTTTTGATTATAGCACAAGGTATAATCCATTACAACTAGTGGGAAATCGAACGTTGACGCACAGCTTCGAACAATATAACAGCACCGGCAATGGCAACATTAAGGGATTCTACTGGTGGAGCTAATGGTATAGATACTTTTAAACCTTTGGTTGCTGCTTGCATTTCGGGACTAATGCCAGCACCCTCATTGCCCAAAACCACCAATGTCGGTTGCGTGAAGTCTACCTGCCACCAGGGTATTCCTCCCTCGGGCACGGTAAATATTGATTGCCAACCACGTTTAAGGCAGTATTCATATAACTTACGGCCATTGTCTGGGAGAATAGCTACTGGTAAGCGAAATAGCGATCCCATGCTTGCTCGTATTACTTTATCGCTGTATGGGTAAACAGAACCAGGGGTAAAAAAAACTCCCCCAACCCTGGCTGCTTCTGAGGTGCGAATAATGGTACCTGCGTTACCTGGATCTTGAATCTTATCTCCCAGAACAATAAGATCGGAGTTCTCTATAATCGGATCAATTGCAGGTAGCGATGGAAAACAAACCACCGCTATTAACCCTGGTGGTGACTTTGTTTCAGCTACACTAGCCAATACGTCAGGGGTAGTAGCCACCACAGAGACACCTTGGCAATCTAATTTCTGTAAAAGTTTCTTGCTTAGAGAATCAGTAAGTATATCTGTGCAACAAAGCACAGTATCGATAGTACAACCGGATGATACTGCTTCTTCTAACAAGCGTACCCCTTCAACTAGAAATTTTTTCTTTACTCGGCGCACTTTATTCTGACGTAAAGCACGCACACTTCGTATAAGGGGATTTTGTCGTGACTTTATGACCATCATTCTTACACGCGCTCCAACTGATCGATATCTTTATTTCTACCAACTACAATCAAAATATCATCGGCTTCGACGGTGTCTTCTGCTGCTGGCGCTACTAATAGCTCGGATTCGCGCTTGATGGCTAGAACATAAATACCTAAACGAGATCGAAGATTCAACTCCCGTAATGTTCTTCCGTACCACTCTTTCCTACTAGCTATCTCTACAATACTGTATTCAGGGGAAAGTTGGATATTATCGATGATATTAGAAGAAACCAGGTTTAAAGCTAAGCGTGTGCCCATGTCGCGTTCTGGAAACACTACTTTGTTTGCCCCTATTTTGTGCAATACTTTGCCATGAAGTTCATTTTGGGCTTTGGCAACAACCTGTCTTACTCCCAGCTCTTTTAATAATACCGTTACTAAAATACTAGCTTGAATATCATCACCAATAGCCACCACTGCCACATCAAAGTTGCGTATACCAACAGAACGGAGTGTTTCCTCGTCGGTAGCATCAGCCTGAACCACATGTGTAACATCCTTCGCTATGGACTGAACAGCCTCTTCGTCTTTGTCGATAGCTAAGACATCATAACCCATGTCAAATAAAGTACGTGCTACACTAGAGCCAAACCGGCCTAAACCGATCACTGCATATTGCCTTTTAATAATTCATCACCCTTTCTATCCGACTACGATAGACTCTTCAGGGTAACCCAAATGGTTTTGTCGTTGACGTTGAGCGATGGCCACTGCCAACGTCAGTGGTCCTACCCGACCAGTAAACATAAGAGCAGCTATAATCAAGCGACCTAAAACTGATAACTTAGGAGTAAGACCCATAGTTAGTCCTACCGTACCAAAAGCCGATGTTACTTCAAACAAAGTAGTTAAAAGATCACTATCTTCGCTCAAGAGCAAAACCAAGGTTAAGGCTACGATAAGACTTATAGCCAATAAAGCAATAGATATGCTCTTGGCCACAAGCAATGGCGGAATAGAGCGTTCTCGTATCTCAATTCGCTCTTTGCCAGAAATAGTACTAACTACATTCATGACTAGAACCACAAAAGTAGTGGTTTTAATACCGCCGCCGGTACCAGCAGGAGATGCTCCGATAAACATCAAAATTACCAAAAAAAACAAGGTGGCTGGTCTCATGGCACTGACAGGTAAAGTATTAAAGCCAGCAGTACGTGGTGTTACCGCTTGGAAGTAGGAACTAAGGAGCCGTTCCGGCCATGGAGCAAAAGCTAAAGTTGCTGGATTCTGGCTTTCTACCGCTAGAATAAACAAGGAACCAATTATTATTAGTAAAATAGTAGTATCTAGCACTATATGCGTATGCAAAGACAACCGATGTGTATGGGGCCAGTTCAGTAATTCTACAATAACGGCGAAGCCTATGCCGCCCAAAATAATGAGAATGCTGATTACCAAATTTACAACCAGGTCACCTTGATAGTAAGTTAGACTCATAAAATTACCTTGTAGATCAAAGCCAGCATTGCAAAAAGCAGAAATGGCATAAAATAGCCCTTGGAAAATAGCTTCACCTGATGGATACTTATCCCACCAGTACCAGGCTAGACAAGATGCTCCTGCAGCTTCAATTGTGATTGTAACAGCAACAACTGCTTTGGTTAAACGAACTACCCCCTCTAAAGAAACCTGGTTAAGAGCTTCTTGAATCACTAATCGCTGGTGCAACATTACTCGCCGACCAAGCAAAATAGCAGCTAAAGTAGAAATGGTCATGAAACCCAACCCGCCAATTTGGATTAAGCTCAACAGCACCACTTGCCCAAACCGACTCCAATAAGTACCTGTATCCACCACTACTAAACCTGTTACGCAAACAGCTGAAGTAGCTGTAAACAAAGCGTCAATAAAAGAAGTTGATTTATGATAACAAGAGGCAACAGGAAGTGTAAGCAATACTGCTCCTACTAAAATAACGGCAGCAAAACTAAGTACCAATACCTGTGGCGGAGTTAATCGAAGGCGAGGTCCCAACTCCAAATGGAAAGTTCGCACCAATTTAACACCTCTTAGCCAAAATATCAAGGTAAAAATAGTCTTCCCTATTATTAAAAAAGAGATAATAGGTTAACCCGGGTTCTAGAACCCGGGTTTTATTACTTGGCAGCCAGATTTTCTTTGGCTAGTCCGACCAAGTCGGAAAAAGCCTTTTCATCGTTTATAGCTATTTCAGCCAGCATTTTGCGGTTAACTTCTACACCCGCTTGTTTTAAGCCATTAATAAGCCGACTATAAGTCATACCATTGGACCTAGCAGCAGCATTTATTCTAGCAATCCAAAGACGTCTATAATCGCGCTTTTTGGCTCTGCGATCCCTCCGGGCATAGAATTGTGCTTTTAGAACGCTTTCATTTGCAGCTTTAAAAGTACGACTTCTGGCACCACGATACCCACGGGCTAATTTTAATATTTTCTTGTGGCGGTGCCTACCCGTGACACCGCGTTTAACTCTTGGCATGATTAGAGCCTCCTCGTGTCAGCAATTGACTTATGCGTACGGCAACATCTTGCGTACGCGTTCATAATCAGTAGGATGTACTAGAGCATGTCTGCGCAGTTGACGTTTGCGCTTAGCAGTTTTGTGGCCTAATAAGTGGCCCTTGAACGCCTGAGCCCGTTTGATTTTCTTAGTAGCTGTGAATTTAAAGCGTTTGGCTGCGCTGCGTCGTGTCTTCATTTTTGGCATTACTACTTGCCTCCCTTTTCCTCAGACCGCGGGGTAAGGATCATTATCATCTGTGTTCCTTCTAGACGTGGTTCGCGTTCCACCATACCAACATCCTTTATTTCCTCAGCCATACGTGCCAGTAACTCTTTCCCTGTCTCAGCATGCACTAGCTGACGACCTCGAAAACGCACAGTAACTTTGACTTTGTTACCATTAGCTAGGAAACGCATTGTATTCTTTAGTTTGACTTGATAGTCATGCTCATCAATAGTTGGTCTAAGACGGACTTCCTTAATGGTAATAATCTTTTGGTTTTTACGCGCTTCCTTCTCTCTTTTGCTCTGCTCATACTTATACCGCCCGAAGTTCATAATTCGGCACACGGGTGGCTTGGCATCAGGAGCTACATTAACTAAATCAAGGCCTTTTTCTTGGGCTAATCTCACAGCCTCCCGCGTTGGCATAATCCCCAGTTGATTACCTGTATCATCCACTAGGCGAACTTCGCGGGCGCGGATTTGCTCATTTACCTGCAGGTCTCTACTGATAGTACGTCACCTCCAATGTAATCAGGACAAAATAAAAAATTAAGGGACGAGTACCACCCGCCCCTAGAACAAAAATCTAGACCGTTCTACAGGAACCTTGGTAGCAGCAAAACTAGCGCCCCAAGGTGAGAAGCGGATGGCTTCTACTTTCTCGGTCACAACTATAGCATATTGTAAGAATGTAGTCAACACTAATTTCCACGACACGTACGGTGTTCAGATATTTCCCTACCGATCTCTTGAATAAAGCTGTCAATAGTTAGAGCTCCTAAGTCACCTTGGTCACGATGGCGAACAGCAACAGTACCATTATTAATTTCTTTAGCCCCCACTATTAACATATAGGGGATTTTCTGAAGTTGTGCATCCCGAATTTTATAACCAACTTTTTCATTACGTCCATCTACTTCCACCCTAATTCTAGCTTGGTCTAGCTTAACTGCCACTTCTTTAGCATATCCTAATTGGTGGTCTGTAATGGGTAATATTCGTACTTGAACTGGGGCCAACCAGGTAGGAAAAGCACCAGCATAATGTTCAATTAAGATACCAATAAAGCGCTCAATACTTCCTAAACAGGTGCGATGGATCATTACTGGACGATGCTTTTCTCCATCCTCGCCAATATAATCTAATTCGAAGCACTCTGGCATTAAAAAGTCCAATTGGATTGTTCCACACTGCCAGGTTCGACCTAAGCAGTCCTGAAGGTGAAAATCTATCTTTGGACCGTAAAAAGCCCCATCGCCTTCATTAATTTTATATTCCATCCCTTTTTCTTCCAAAGCTTTTCTTAATGAGGCTGTGGCTTCTTCCCAAATATCGTCACTACCCATAGCATTTTCTGGTTTAGTAGATAATTCTACTTGATAACTAAAGCCAAATACTTGATATATCCGAGCAATAAGGTCGATAACCCCTTTTATTTCCTCAGTTATTTGAGATGGCAACATAAAAATGTGGGCATCGTCCTGGGTAAAACAACGTACTCGCATGAGACCGTGGAGTGCTCCGGCCCGTTCATGGCGATGCACTAATCCCATTTCTGCTAATCTGAGCGGCAATTCTCGATAGCTGTGGCTACGGCTTTTATAAACCAGGATACCACCCGGACAATTCATTGGTTTAATAGCAAAACCACGATTATCTATTTCGGTGAAATACATGTTTTCACGATAATGGTCCCAGTGCCCGGATTTTTGCCACAACTCTTGACTTAAGATAGTAGGGG
>JAAYWY010000118.1 GCA_012516165.1 Bacillota bacterium | reverse complement strand
GGTGCCTCCGGGGCCGGGAAAAGCACCCTCGTCCGCTGCCTCAATTATTTAGAGCGCCCTACGTCGGGCGAAGTTTATATCGACGGCCAAAATTTAGCCGAACTAAATTCCCGGCAGCTGGCGCTGACCCGTCAACAGATAGGTATGATCTTTCAGCATTTCAATCTACTTAAACTCAGAACAGTAGCTCAAAATATTGCTTTTCCGCTGGAAATTGCTGGTACGCCAAAAAAGGAAATACAACAGCGGGTAAATGAATTACTAGACATGGTAGGCTTAACCGATAAGGCCCAATCTTACCCTCATCAGCTATCCGGTGGCCAAAAACAGCGGGTCGGTATTGCCCGAGCGTTGGCTTGTCGTCCACGACTTTTGCTCTCCGATGAGTCTACATCGGCCCTAGACCCAGAAACCACCCAGTCTATTCTCGCACTTCTAAAGGAGATCAATCTAAGTTTAGGTGTCACTATTATTCTCATTACCCACGAGCTAGCTGTAATCAGGCAAATTTGTGACCGGGTAGCCGTGTTGGAAAACGGCCAATTGGTGGAAACTGGTTCAGTAGCCGACGTCTTCAACCGGCCCCATGCTGCCGCCACTCAGCGGCTAATCACCACTAGTGGTTTAGTCTCGGCAGCTCGGCCAAAACCAGTCGCTGTGCGACCAGCTTTGGCCACAGGGGAGGTGATATAAAGTGTCAGCTCTCTTGGCCGACAAGGCACTGCAACAACTTATTCTCACCGCCACCGGGCAGACACTGTATATGGTAGGTCTATCTCTGGCCATTGCGTTGGCTGTGGGTGTCCCTTTGGGCGTGTTATTGGTAGTAACGGCTCCGGGACATATCCTTCCCCGACAAACCCTAAATGCAATCCTAGGTAGTATTGTAAACACCGGGCGCTCGATACCATTTGTGATTTTGCTATTTCTTCTTATGCCGGTAACAAAAATACTAGTTGGTGTATCGATTGGTACCCGTGGTGCCATTTTCCCATTAGCGGTAGCCGCTGTACCGTTTGTGGCCCGAGTAGTGGAAAACTCCCTCCAAGAGGTGGATCCCGGTGTTATTGAGGCCGCCGAATCCATGGGAGCTTCACCAGTGCAGATTATCACCAAAGTACTGCTACCTGAATCATGGCCGGCATTACTTTTGGGCTTTACACTAACTGCTATTAATCTAGTGGGATATTCAGCCATGGCTGGTGCCATCGGCGGCGGTGGCCTGGGAGATATTGCTATTCGCTATGGTTACCAACGTTTTCGTAATGATGTCCTACTAGAGACGGTGGTTATCCTCATTATTTTAGTACAAATTACGCAATCGCTAGGCAATCACCTGGCTCTAAAAGCATCGAAAGGTCAAAGGAGGCTAGACTAAATGAAATGGTTTCAACGAAGAATCACTTTTGTGGCTATGGCTGTCATCTTGCTCTTAACCCTTTCCGCCTGTTCAGCCCCGGCCGCACCAGAAGCAAACGACAACCCCCCTCCACAAGCTGAGACTATTACTTTAAGAGTAGGAGCAACAGCTATTCCTCATGCTGAGATTCTTAATTTTATCAAACCGGAATTGGCCAAGGAAGGAATTAACTTAGATG